>NZ_JBEXTV010000009.1:0-169119 GCF_040628835.1 Streptomyces sp. NPDC006134
GACGGTTATGCCCGATGGGGGAGCTCCGCGTCGGAGCCAGGAAGCAGGAAAAGCATCCGGCGCCCCGGGGGACGTGCTCGTCCGGACTTACTTGTTCAGGCCGGAGTACAGCGGGTGCCTGTCGGCCAGGGCCTTCACCCGGGCCTTGAGGGACTCCGCGTCGAAGGACGGCTTGAGCGCCTCGGCGATCACGTCCGCGACCTCGGCGAAGTCCTCGGCCGTGAAGCCGCGGGTGGCCAGCGCCGGGGTGCCGATCCGCAGACCCGAGGTCACCATCGGCGGGCGCGGGTCGTTGGGGACGGCGTTGCGGTTGACCGTGATGCCGATCTCGTGGAGGCGGTCCTCGGCCTGCTGGCCGTCCAGCTCGGAGTCGCGCAGGTCGACCAGGACCAGGTGGACGTCCGTGCCGCCGGTCAGCACCGACACGCCCGCCGCCTTCACGTCGTCCTTCACCAGGCGCTCGGCCAGGATGCGGGCGCCTTCCAGCGTACGACGCTGGCGCTCCTTGAAGTCCTCGCTCGCCGCGACCTTGAAGGCGACCGCCTTGGCGGCGATCACGTGCTCCAGCGGGCCACCCTGCTGACCGGGGAAGACGGCGGAGTTGATCTTCTTGGCCAGCTCGGCCGTGGAGAGGATCACACCGCCGCGCGGGCCGCCCAGCGTCTTGTGGGTGGTGGTGGTGACCACGTGGGCGTGCGGCACCGGGTTGGGGTGCAGCCCGGCCGCCACCAACCCGGCGAAGTGCGCCATGTCGACCATCAGGTACGCGCCGACCTCGTCGGCGACCTTGCGGAACGCGGCGAAGTCGAGCTGCCGGGGGTAGGCCGACCAGCCCGCCACGATCAGCTTCGGCCGGTGCTCCCGGGCCAGCCGCTCGACCTCGGCCATGTCGACCAGGCCGTCGTCGCCGACGTGGTAGGCGACGACGTCGTAGAGCTTGCCGGAGAAGTTGATCTTCATGCCGTGGGTCAGGTGCCCGCCGTGGGCGAGGTTCAGACCCATGATCGTGTCGCCCGGCTTGAGCAGCGCGAACATCGCCGCCGCGTTGGCCTGGGCGCCCGAGTGCGGCTGCACGTTGGCGTGCTCGGCGCCGAACAGCGCCTTGATGCGGTCGATCGCGATCTGCTCGACCACGTCGACGTGCTCGCAGCCGCCGTAGTAGCGGCGGCCCGGGTAGCCCTCGGCGTACTTGTTGGTCAGGACCGAGCCCTGCGCCTCCATGACCGCGACCGGGGCGAAGTTCTCCGAGGCGATCATCTCGAGGGTGGACTGCTGGCGGTGCAGCTCGGCGTCGACCGCGGCGGCGACGTCGGGGTCGAGCTCGTGCAGGGGCGTGTTCAGAAGCGACATGCGGTCCACGACTCCTCAGCCGGCGATGAAGGCGGTGTACTCGTCCGCGGAGAGCAGGTCGGCCGGCTCCTCCGAGACGCGCACCTTGAACAGCCAGCCGCCCTCGAAGGGCGCGGAGTTCACCAGGGACGGGTCGTTGACGACGTCCTCGTTGATCTCGGTGACCTCACCGGAGACCGGGGAGTACAGGTCGGAGACGGACTTGGTCGACTCCAGCTCGCCGCAGGTCTCGCCCGCGGACACGGTGTCGCCGACCTCGGGGAGCTGGACGAAGACGACGTCACCGAGCGCGTTGGCCGCGTGCTCCGTGATGCCGACCGTCGACACGCCGTCCTCGGCGGCCGACAGCCACTCGTGCTCCTTGCTGTAGCGCAGCTGCTGGGGGTTGCTCATGGCCTGAATTCTCCTGTACGCGGGGGAGTGGTGCTGACGGGGGGACTGCTGGAACCGCCGGTGAGCAGCGGAAACGTGCGCGGGGTCACACGCGGGGCGTGGCCGCGCCCGGTGGCTGTCCCGGCGTTGCTTCCGGCGCTTGCGGACTCGGCGCTCGGGATCCGGTGCCGCTTCCGGCGCTTGCGGATCCGGTGCTTGGGGTCCGGTGCTACTTCTGGCGCTTGTAGAACGGCAGTGCCACGACCTCGTACGGCTCGTGGGTGCCCCGGATGTCCACGCCGACGCCGGGCGTGCCCGGTGCCGCGTGCGCCGCGTCGACGTACGCCATCGCGATCGGCTTGCCCAGGGTGGGCGAGGGGGCGCCGGAGGTGACCTCGCCGATCACCTCGCCGCCGGCGACGACCGCGTACCCGGCGCGCGGCACCCGGCGGCCCTGGGCGACCAGGCCGACCAGGACGCGCGGCGGGTTCTGCTCGGCCCGCTCGGCGGCCCGGAGCAGGGCCTCGCGCCCGACGAAGTCGGCCTCCTTGTCGAACTTCACCACCCGGCCGAGCCCGGCGTCGAACGGCGTCAGCTCCGTGGTCAGCTCGTGCCCGTACAGCGGCATGCCCGCCTCCAGGCGCAGCGTGTCCCGGCAGGACAGGCCGCACGGGACCAGGCCCACGCCCTCGCCCGCCGCGGTCAGCGCCTGCCACAGCTCCACGGCGTGCTCCGGCTTCACGAACAGCTCGAAGCCGTCCTCGCCGGTGTAGCCGGTGCGCGCGATCAGCGCCGGGACGCCCGCGACCGTGCCGGGCAGACCGGCGTAGTACTTCAGCCCGTCCAGGTCGGCGTCGGTGAGGCTCTTGAGGATGCCCGGGGACTCGGGACCCTGTACGGCGATCAGCGCGTAGGCGTCGCGGTCGTCGCGCACCTCGGCGTCGAAGCCGGCGGCGCGCTCGGTGAGGGCGTCCAGCACCACCTGGGCGTTGGATGCGTTGGCGACCACCATGTACTCGGTCTCGGCCAGCCGGTAGACGATCAGGTCGTCCAGGATGCCGCCGTCCTCGCGGCAGATCATGGTGTAGCGGGCGCGGCCCGGCCGGACGGCCCCGATGTTGCCGACCAGGGCGTGGTCCAGCAGCGCGGCGGCCTGCGGGCCGGTCACCGTGATCTCACCCATGTGCGACAGGTCGAAGAGACCGGCCCGGGTGCGCACGGCCTGGTGCTCGTCGCGCTCGGAGCCGTAGCGCAGGGGCATGTCCCAGCCGGCGAAGTCGGTCATCGTCGCGCCCAGCGCGCGGTGGACGGCGTCGAGCGCGGTGCGGCGCAGCGGGGACGCAGGGGTCACAGCGGATTCAGGGGATTCGGTACTGCTCATCGGACGGTCGTCTCCCAGGGCGATGGGGTCCCCTCGCGCGAGCGCAGCCGAGCGTAGGGGAGGGCGAGGAAGGTCCTCCCCATCTGTCATCGGAACCTGAGAGGTTCGCCATGACACCCGCGCGGGGCGGCGACCATGGCTTGCACCTTGGGTGGGGCCACTGGGACAGCGGCCCGCTTTTCAGATGTGCCTCGCCCGCGCGGTAACGGGGCCTGAGAGATTCAAGGGAGGGACTTGCTCCTTCGGCGCCCCAGCGGTGGCTGGGAACTCTCCCGCGCGGATTCAAACGGCCGGTATGCAGTTGGCGCGCTCATCATTGCACGCCTCGCCCGATCACGGCAGGCCGCGATCTGTGACCGGCCTGTGGCAGGACGCGCACGAAAAAGGCAGACAGCCGGGATTACCTTCTCTTTACACTCGACGGGGATGGGAACTCGTGAACCGCCCCAGGGGAGGACGATCACGGTGAACAGGACCACGGCGTTGGCCACGACCTCGGGCCTCGCACTGCCCGAGCAGCCCTCCACCCCGGCCCGGGAGGCGTGCGGACCGCTGCCCGCGCCCATGGTCCGCGACCTGCGCGACCGGGCCGGCCGCAGCCCGCACGCCCTGCTCTTCGGGCCCCGCGACCTCGTCGTGGTCACCGGCCTGCCCGGCAGCGGCAAGTCCACGCTGATGCGCCGCACCGTGCGCGGCCGGCGCGTGGACTCCCAGGACACCCGCGACCGCTGGGACCGCCGGATGCCGCACTTCCTGCCGTACGCGGTCTACCGCCCCCTGGTCCGCCTCTCCCACTACGCCGGGCTGCGCCGCGCGCTGCGCTCCGGCGAGGGGGTGGTCGTGCACGACTGCGGCACCCAGGCGTGGGTGCGCGCCTGGCTGGCCCGCGAGGCGCGGCGCCGGGGCGGCACGCTGCACCTGCTGCTGCTCGACGTCAGCCCCGAGGAGGCGCTGGCCGGGCAGCGCGACCGGGGCCGCGGGGTCTCCCGCTACGCCTTCCGCCGCCACCGCGCGGCCAACGCCCGCCTGCTGCGCGCCGCGCAGCGGGGCGCCCTGCCCCTCGGCTGCGTCTCGGCGGTCCTGCTGGACCGGGCGGCGGCCGACGCCCTCCACCGGATCGGCTTCACGGGCTGACCGGGCCGGGCGGACCGGGGTCGGCTGATCGGGCCGGGGGGACTGAGGTCGGCTGATCGGGCCGTGCGGGACTGATCGGGCCGTGCGGGACCAGGGCCGGCTGACCGGGTTCGACGAGCCGAGTCCGGCTGACCGGGTTCGACGAGCCGGGTTTGACGAGCCGGGTTCGCCCGCCGTCCGCCGCCCGCCGTCCGCCGGTGCGTCCGGTGCGTCCGGTGAGCCCGGCGCGTACGGCCGTACGGGTTAGCCTTTTCAGCCACAGCAGTGGCTTCGGAAGCAGGCGGTAGGCAGATGGACTTCCCGGCGGGTTTCTCCGCGGACTTCCCGGCGCAGGCGCACCCCCGTTCGCACGGCGGGTGGCCCGGCAACGAGCTGGAGGAGGTGCTGTCGGCCGCGCTCGGTGCCGGGCCGTCGGCGGGCGGGCGGATCGTCGAGGTGCTCGGCCGCAGCTTCCTGTGGGTGCCGCTCCCCAACGGCGGCGGCCCGCACAGCGGCCCCCTCGACCTGCCCGCGCTGGAGATCGACGGCCAGGCGTACGTCCCGGTCTTCAGCTCCGAGGAGCAGCTCCGCCAGGTCGCCGGCGCGCAGATGGCGTACACCATCGCCCCCGCCGTGGAGTTCGCCCGCGGGCTGCCGCCGCAGGTCGGCATCGCCGTCAACCCGGACGGCGTGGTCGGCGTCCCGCTGCCGCCGCCCGCCGTGGCCGAGCTGTGCCGGGCCGGGCGGACCCCGCTGGACGGGGAGGCGAGCGGCGGCCGGGTCCGCCTCTTCGAGCCCGACTGGCAGGACGACCCGGTCGACTTCCTCGCCGCGGCCCGCGCCGAGTTCGACGCCACCGGCGTCGTCCGCACCGCCCGCCGCTGCCTGGCCGCCATCGAGACCGACGACCCGGTGATGTTCGTCGGCGTCGAGCTGTCCCACTGGGAGGGCGACGCGCGCGCGGTCCCGCTGGAAGCCCTCGGGCGGGCCCTGGGCAGGGTGCCGGTGACCTGGCCGGTCAACCTGGTGCTGCTGGAGGCGGCCCAGGATCCCGTGTGCGACTGGATGCGGGAGAAGGTCCGGCCGTTCTACCAGAGGGACCTGTGACCGGCCGCCCGGCGGAGCCGTGCGCGCGACGGTCCTCCCTCCCGACCGCATAACCTGGTTTCATAGCGCGGTCGGGTGTTGCACGAAGGGGCGGTAGAAGAGTGAGCGCGAGCGGCACGGCCGCGGCCGGGCAGGTCGAGCACATGCTGCGCCAGGTGACGCCCGGGCGCTACGACGCCTACGAGGCGCTGCTGCGCGCGCTCGCGACCCCCGGCTCCGGCCAGGTCTGGATGCTGCTGTGGCACGGCCAGGCCGGTTCCCCCGACGCCCAGTACGGGAGCATGCAGGTCGACGGCCACGGCTACGCGCCCTGCGTCACCTCCGCCCAGGAGCTGTCGGCCAGCGGCTGGAACCGGTCGTACGAGGTGGCCGACGGCCTGGAAGTGGCCCGCGCCCTCTACCCGGACCACTACGGCCTCTGGCTCAACCCGCACGCCCCCGGCGGCGGGGTCGGCATCCCCTGGCTGGACCTGCGCCGGATCGCCACCGGCCTGGACCGGCAGCCCGCCGGACCGCTGCGGCTGTCCGAACCGGCCATCGAGATCCCGCAGTTCTACGCCCTGCTCACGCAGAACGCCCACCGCACCCCGGCGATCCGCTCGCTGCGCCGCGCCTGGGTGCAGCCGGCGCTCGGGGCGCCGTACCTCGCCATCGGTCTCGACGTGTACGACACCTCCCCGGCCGCCGTGGACTCGGTGCGCGCGATGATGCAGCAGTCGATCGGCGCGGTCCCGGACGGGCTGCCGGTGTCGACCGTGGCGATGTCCGACGCGTACGACCCGGTGGCCCTGTGGCTGCGCGCCAACGCCCGCCCCTTCTACGACCGCGAGGCCCACGCGGCGCCCGCCCCGTCCCCCGCGGCCGGGTACGGCTACCCTCCGGCCCCCGGCCGCCCCTGACGCTCTCCCCGGCCGTCCCCGGCCACCTCTGAAACGCCCCCGGCCGTCTCTGCCGCGACCGTCCCCGGCTGCCCCCGGCCGTCTCTGCCGCGACCGTCCCCGGCTGCCCCCGGCCGTCTCTGCCGCGACCGTCCCCGGCTGCCCCCGGCCGCCTCCGCCACGGCCGTCCACCCATTGGACCGTTCCGCCGCGCCGACGCGTTCGCGCGGGACGGTTCTTCGCGCGTAGAAGGAGGCGGGGCACCACTTTCCGCCCCGCATGCCCCAACTCTCCCGCGTCCGGCCCCCGTTACCCACTGTCCGGATAACGGAAGCCCTCAGACAGCATCACGGTTGCGCATCCTTTCCCTGCCAAGTCTGGCAACTGATCGCCAAAGCGTTGAAGACTCCCGCTCCAAGGGGGCGTTCGCCCCTGTGTACGACGGACTGACCACGCCGCTACAGCGGCAAGTGCGGGCCGGCTACCGCCGGTTGAGAGGGGTCCCTGCCAGATGACGGCACCATTGCACGAGCCGACCGCGGAAGCGGCCCCGAGTGCGGCTGAGGAAGCGGCGGCGGCCGGCGCCGAGGCGAAGGCCGTCCAGGGCCGTTCCCTGGGGCGGATCGCCTGGGAGCGGCTGAAGCGGGACAGACTCGCCCTCGCGGGCGGTGTCGTGGTGCTCTTCCTCATCGTGGTCGCGCTGCTCGCGCCCGTGATCACGAGCCTGGTCGGGCAGGACCCGGAGACGCACCACGAGGACCTGATCGACCCGCTGTTCGGCACGCCCATCGGATCCTTCGGCGGCATCAGCGGCGAGCACCTGCTGGGCGTCGAGCCCGTCAACGGCCGCGACATCTTCGCCCGGATCGTCTACGGCGCCCGGATCTCGCTCCTCGTCGGCTTCCTGTCCGCGGTCGTCGCCGTGGTCCTCGGTACCGTCCTGGGCATCCTGGCGGGCTTCTTCGGCGGCTGGGTCGACTCCCTCATCAGCCGGGTCATGGACGGCCTGCTCGCCTTCCCGCAGCTGCTGTTCATCATCGCGCTGGTCTCCGTCATGCCGAACCAGATGCTGGGACTCACCGGCACGGGCGTGCGCGTGTTCGTGATGATCCTGGTCATCGGCTTCTTCGGGTGGCCGTACATCGGGCGCGTGGTGCGCGGCCAGACCCTGTCGATGCGAGAACGCGAATACGTGGAGGCCGCCCGGTCGCTGGGCGCGGGACGGTTCTACATCCTGTTCAAGGAACTGCTGCCCAACCTGGTCGCCCCGATCATCGTGTACACGACCATGATGATCCCCACCAACATCCTCACCGAGGCGGCGCTCAGCTTCCTGGGCGTGGGGGTCAAGCCGCCCACGGCCTCCTGGGGGCAGATGCTGTCGAGCGCGATCGACTACTACGACGCGGACCCCATGTACATGGTGATCCCGGGTGTGGCGATCTTCATCACCGTCCTTGCCTTCAACCTCTTCGGTGACGGCGTGCGCGACGCGCTGGACCCGAAGGGCTCCCGCTGACCTGCCGTACCGCAAGCGACCCGTGGCACCTGCACGGGGTCTCTCATCTAATCCGGAGGATCCGAGATCGTGACTACCCAACGCACCTCAGGGCGGCGCAAGCAGGCCATGGCCGCTGCCGCCGTGGTCGCCGCGCTGCTGACCACGGCGGCGTGCGGCGGCGGTGGCAAGGACGACAACGGGGGGTCGAAGAACGGCGCGGCCGGCTTCGACGCCGCGAACAACAAGGTCGCCCAGGCCTCGCTGGCCAAGAAGGGCGGCACCCTGAAGTTCGCGGGCGTCCAGGACGCCGACTCGTGGGACACCACGCGCGGTTACTACGGCTTCATGTGGAACTTCGCGCGCTACTACAGCCGCCAGCTCGTCACGAACAAGACGGAGCCGGGCAAGGCCGGCGCCGAGCTGACCCCGGACCTCGCCGCGGGTCTCGCCAAGGTCAGCGACGACGGCAAGACCTACACGTACACCCTGCGCGACGGCATCACCTGGGAGGACGGCAAGCCGATCACCTCCAAGGACGTCAAGTACGGCATCGAGCGGGTCTGGGCGCAGGACGTGCTCTCCGGCGGCCCGACCTACCTGAAGGACGTGCTCGACCCCGAGGGCGAGTACCCCGGTCCGTACAAGGACACCTCCAAGGACAAGCTGGGCCTGAAGGCGATCGAGACGCCGGACGACAAGACCATCGTCTTCAAGCTGCCGAGGGCCAACTCGGACTTCGAGGAGATGCTGGCCCTCATCTCCGCCTCCCCGGTCCGCCAGGACAAGGACACCAAGTCGAAGTACGGTCTGCGCCCGTTCTCCTCCGGCCCGTACAAGTTCGAGTCCTACAACGTGGGCAAGGACCTGACGCTGGTCCGCAACCCCGAGTGGAAGCAGTCCTCGGACCCGATCCGCAAGGCGTACCCGGACAAGATCACGCTCAAGCTCTTCTCCAACGCCAACGACATGGACGCCCGGCTCATCGCCGGCGACTACGACCTGGACATCAACCAGACCGGTCTGTCGCCGCAGGGCCGCACCACCGCCCTGAAGCAGCACAAGGAGAACCTCGACAACCCGGTCTCCGGCTACGTCCGTTACGCGGCGCTCGCGCAGAACGTGAAGCCGTTCGACAACATCCACTGCCGCAAGGCGGTCCTCTACGGCGCCGACCACGTCTCCCTCCAGACCGCGCGCGGCGGCCCCGTCGCCGGCGGTGAGATCGGCACCAACATGCTGCCGCCGTCCGTCCCCGGCGCCGAGGGCCAGAAGTACGACCCGTACGGGATGGCCGGTGCCAACAAGAACGGCAACGTCGCCAAGGCCAAGGAGGAGCTGAAGGCCTGCGGCAAGCCCGACGGCTTCAAGACCACCATCGCGGTCCGCAACAACAAGCCGGTCGAGGTGGCCACCGCCGAGTCGCTCCAGGCGTCGCTGAAGAAGATCGGCATCCAGGTCGAGATCGACCAGTACGACGGCGCGCAGCACTCCAGCATCATCGGCAGCCCGTCGAACGTGAAGAAGAAGAACTACGGCATCATCATCATGGGCTGGGGCCCGGACTTCCCGTCCGTCCAGGGCTACGGCTGGCCGCTGTGGCACAGCAAGGCCATCCAGGAGAGCGCCAACAACAACTACGCTCTCATCAAGGACAAGACGATCGACGGCCTGTTCGACGACTACGTCAACACGCTGGACGCGGCCGGCAAGACCAAGATTGCCACGGAGATCAACCACAAGGTGATGGAGGGCGCGTACTACCTGCCCTTCGTCTTCGAGAAGTTCATCAACTGGCGCTCGGACCGGCTGGCGAACGTCTACACCACCGACGCGTACAGCGGCATGTACGACTTCGTCAACCTCGGCCTGAAGAACCCGAAGTAACCGGCACACCCGCCGTACGGCACGAAAGGCAGGTGAAGGCCGGCGCGGCGTGAGCGCGGGCCGCCGGACGACCTCCGGCGGCCCGCGGTCCGCGGCGGGCCGTTAGCTGTGCTCGCTTACCTCATCAGGCGGTTGTTCGCCGCCGCAGTGATGCTCGTGGTCATCATCATGGTGGTCTTCAGCATCTTCTTCCTCATCCCCAAGTGGGCGGGCGTCGACGTCGCCCTGAACTTCGTGGGCAAGCAGGCCGACCCCGCCGCCGTCGAGGCCGTGCGGGTGAAGCTGGGCCTGGGCGATCCGGTCTACGTCCAGGTGTGGGAGTTCTTCAAGGGCATCTTCGCGGGCCGCACCTACGCGGCCGGCGGTGACGTCACGCACTGCGCCGCTCCGTGCTTCGGCTACTCCTTCCGCAGTGAGCAGGCCATCTGGCCGGTGCTGACCGACCGCTTCCCGGTGACCCTGGGGCTGGCGCTCGGTGCCGCCGTGCTGTGGCTGGTCTTCGGCCTCGCCGCGGGTGTGCTCTCCGCGCTCAAGCGGGGCAGCTTCTGGGACCGCGGCGCGATGATCGTCGCCCTGGCGGGTGTCTCCCTGCCCATCTACTTCACCGGTCTGCTCAGCCTGGCGGTCTTCTCCTACGGACTGGGCTGGCTCGACGCGGAGTACGTGCCCCTGGAGGAGAGCTTCACCGGCTGGCTGGGCGGCATGCTCCTGCCCTGGATCACCCTGGCCTTCCTCTACGCGGCGATGTACGCCCGCATCACCCGCGCCACCATGCTGGAGATCCTCGGCGAGGACTACATCCGCACCGCCCGCGCCAAGGGCCTGCGGGAGCCGGTCGTCATCCGCAAGCACGCCATGCGCTCGACGATGACGCCCATCCTCACCATGCTCGGCATGGACCTCGGCGCTCTCATCGGCGGCGCGATCCTGACCGAGACCACGTTCTCCCTGCCCGGCCTCGGCCAGGCGGTCCTCAACGCGATCAAGAACCAGGACCTGCCCGTCATCCTGGGCGTCACCCTGATCACTTCTCTCGCGGTGCTCATCGCCAACCTCGTGGTGGACGTCCTGTACGCCGTGATCGACCCCCGAGTGAGGCTGTCATGACCGAACTCAGCAAGACCGGCGCGGCCGTGGGCGAGCCCACCGCCGCGTCCCCCGCCCCGACCGCCTTCCTGGACGTGCGCGACCTGAAGGTGCACTTCCCGACCGACGACGGCCTGGTCAAGTCCGTCGACGGGCTCAGCTTCCAGCTGGAGAAGGGCAAGACCCTCGGCATCGTGGGCGAGTCGGGCTCCGGCAAGTCGGTGACCTCGCTCGGCATCATGGGCCTGCACACCGCCGGCCAGTACGGCAAGCGCAAGGCGCGGATATCCGGCGAGATCTGGCTGGACGGCACCGAGCTGCTCTCCGCCGACCCGGACCACGTCCGCAGGCTGCGCGGGCGCGAGATGGCGATGATCTTCCAGGACCCGCTGTCCGCGCTGCACCCGTACTACACGATCGGCCAGCAGATCGTGGAGGCGTACCGCATCCACCACGACGTCGACAAGAAGACCGCCAGGCGCCGCGCGGTCGAGATGCTCGACCGGGTGGGCATCCCGCAGCCGGACAAGCGGGTCGACAACTACCCGCACGAGTTCTCCGGCGGTATGCGCCAGCGCGCGATGATCGCGATGTCGCTGGTCAACAACCCCGAACTGCTCATCGCGGACGAGCCGACCACCGCCCTGGACGTCACCGTCCAGGCGCAGATCCTCGACCTGATCCGGGACCTGCAGAAGGAGTTCGGCTCCGCGGTCATCGTCATCACCCACGACCTGGGCGTCGTCGCCGAGCTCGCCGACGACATCCTGGTGATGTACGGCGGGCGCTGCGTCGAGCGGGGACCGGCCGAGAAGGTGTTCTACGAGCCGCGCCACCCCTACACCTGGGGCCTGCTCGGCTCGATGCCCCGCCTCGACCGCGACCAGCAGGAACGCCTCATCCCGGTCAAGGGCTCCCCGCCCTCCCTCATCAACGTCCCGTCCGGCTGCGCCTTCAACCCGCGCTGCCCGTACGCCGACCTGCCCAAGGACGACGTCACCCGCACGGTCCGCCCCGAGCTGACCGAGGTCGGCAGCAGGCACTGGGCCGCCTGCCACCTGTCGCAGGAGCAGCGGGAGCGTATCTGGACCGAAGAGATTGCGCCGAAGCTGTGAGCGAGAACGCCAAGGACGAAGCAGTGGCCATTCCTGCGCAGAGCAAGGGCGCCGGGTCCGCCGCCCGCACCGAGGACGCCGCTCCCGGCGAGGTCCTGCTGAAGGTGACCGGGCTCCAGAAGCACTTCCCCATCAAGAAGGGCCTGTTCCAGCGGCAGGCCGGCGCGGTGCACGCGGTCGACGGCATCGACTTCGAGGTCCGGGCCGGCGAGACCCTGGGCGTCGTGGGCGAGTCGGGCTGCGGCAAGTCGACCATGGGCCGGCTGATCACCCGGCTGCTGGAACCGACCGCCGGCACCATCGAGTTCGAGGGCAAGGACATCACGCACCTCGGGGTGAGCGGCATGCGCCCGCTGCGCCGCGACGTGCAGATGATCTTCCAGGACCCGTACTCGTCGCTGAACCCGCGCCACACCATCGGCACCATCGTCGGCGCCCCCTTCAAGCTCCAGGGCGTCGAGCCCGAGGGCGGCATCAAGAAGGAGGTGCAGCGGCTGCTGTCGGTGGTCGGGCTCAACCCCGAGCACTACAACCGCTACCCGCACGAGTTCTCCGGCGGCCAGCGCCAGCGCATCGGCATCGCCCGCGCCCTCGCGCTCAACCCGAAGCTGGTCGTGGCCGACGAGCCGGTCTCCGCGCTGGACGTGTCGATCCAGGCGCAGGTGGTGAACCTGCTGGACGACCTCCAGGAGGAGCTCGGCCTGACGTACGTGATCATCGCGCACGACCTGTCGGTCGTCCGGCACGTCTCGGACCGGATCGCGGTGATGTACCTCGGCAAGATCGTGGAGCTGGCCGACCGCGACCAGCTCTACAAGTCGCCGATGCACCCGTACACCAAGGCCCTGCTGTCGGCGGTGCCGATCCCGGACCCGGCGCGCAAGTCGGCCAGGAGCGAGCGGATCCTGCTCAAGGGCGACGTGCCGTCGCCGATCTCCCCGCCGAGCGGCTGCCGCTTCCACACCCGGTGCTGGAAGGCGACGGAGATCTGCAAGACCACCGAGCCGCCGCTGAAGGAGCTGCGGCCCGGCCAGCGGGTGGCCTGCCACCACCCGGAGAACTTCGAGGACCAGGCCCCGCAGGACACGGTCCTGCTGTCCGCGGCCAAGGAGGCGGCGGAGCTGGTACCGGAGGAGGAACTGGCCGAGTCGGCGAAGACGTCGGCGGCGGTGGCGGCCGAGACGTCGGCGGCGGAGACGGGGTCCGGCGCGGACACCGGGGAGACGCCCGCCCCGGCGGCGCCCGCCGAAGAGCCCGGCGGGAAGTCCACGGACAAGTAGCGCGTCCGGCTGCTCAGCGAGCCCCCGCCTTCGTTTGCAAGGCGGGGGCTCTCCGGCAGGTAAGAATGGAAGGGTGCTCCAGCAACTCTTCAGCCCGTCCGTCCAGCACACGCTCGACCTGATCGGCATCTTCGTCTTCGCGATCTCCGGCGCGCTGCTGGCCGTCCGCAAGAACTTCGACGTGTTCGGCATCGCCGTCCTCGCCGAGGTCACCGCGCTCGGCGGCGGGCTGTTCCGGGACCTGGTCATCGGGGCCGTACCGCCCGCGGCCTTCACGGACCTGGGGTACTTCGTCACCCCGCTGCTCGCCGCCGCCCTGGTCTTCTTCCTCCACCCGCACGTGGAGCGCATCCAGGCCGGCGTGAACGTCTTCGACGCGGCGGGCCTGGGCCTGTTCTGCGTGGCCGGGACGACCAAGGCGTACGAGTACGGGCTCGGGCTGACCGCCTCCGCCTGCCTGGGCCTGGCGACCGCGGTGGGCGGCGGCGTGCTGCGGGACGTCCTCGCCAACGAGGTGCCTTCGCTGCTGCGCTGGGACCGCGACCTGTACGCCGTGCCGGCGATCGTCGGCGCCGCCATGGCCGCGCTGTGCATCCGCTACGACGCGCTCACCCCGCTCACCAGCGGTCTCGCGGTGGTCACCGCCTTCGTACTGCGGCTGCTCGCCATGCGGTTCCACTGGCGGGCCCCGCGGGCGTGGAACCGCCGCTCGGAGGCGCGGGAAGGGTAGGGCCCGCCACCGCATCGCCAAGCCACCGCATCGCCAAGCCATTGCATGGCCAAGCCATTGCATGGCCAAGCCATTGCATGGCCAAGCCACCGCATCACCAGGCCATTGCATCGCCAAGTCGCCGCATCACCAAGCCATTGCATCGCCAAGTCACCGCATCGCCAAGTCACCGCATCGCCAAAAGCTACCGCTTAGTAGTTTGTTGTTGTAGCGTTCAGCCATGCCAGAAGCAGCCTCCGCACCGGCCCTGCGGGCCATCATCGGCGACAGCGAGTTCGACCGCGACACCGCCGTCACCCGGCGCGAGCCCGGCGTCCCCGGTGTCTACGACATCGACCTCTCCGCCGGCTGGACGATCATCAACGCCGTCAACGGCGGCTATCTGCTGGCCGTCCTGGGCCGCGCGCTCGCGGACACCCTGCCGCACCCGGACCCCTTCACCATCTCGGCCCACTACCTGACCGCCTCCCGGCCGGGCCCGGCCGTGGTCCGCACCGACACCGTGCGCACCGGCCGGACGCTGTCGACCGGACAGGCATCGCTCTTCCAGTACGACGAGGAAGGCCGCGAGGTCGAGCGCATCCGCGTCCTGGCCTCCTACGGCGACCTGGACGCGCTGCCCGACGACGTCCGCACGACGGCCGAGCCGCCCGCCCTCCCGCCCATCGAGCAGTGCCTCGGCCCCGAGGACGGCCCCGCCCCCGTCCCCGGCAGCTCCGCCATCGCCGACCGGCTGATGCTCAAGCTGGACCCGGCCACGCTCGGCTGGGCGCTCGGGCAGCCGTCGGGCAGGGGTGAGATGCGGGGCTGGTTCGGGCTCGCCGACGGCCGGGACGCCGACCCCTTCTCGCTGCTGCTGGCGGTGGACGCGCTGCCCCCGACCGCGTTCGAGCTGGGCCTGTCCGGCTGGGTGCCCACGGTCGAGCTGACCGTGCACGTGCGCTGCCGCCCGGCGCCGGGCCCGCTGCGGGTGTCGATCACCACCCGCAACCTCGCCGGCGGCTTCCTGGAGGAGGACGCCGAGGTGTGGGACAGCGCCGACCGGCTGGTGGCGCAGTCCCGGCAACTGGCCCGGGTCAGGCTCGGCTGACCGTTCCGGCCGCGGGGCCCGCCTGCGATCCCGGGCCCGCAGGCGGTTCCGGGTCCGGCGGGCCGTTCCGGCCACGGGCCCGGCGGGCCGTTCCGGGCCCGGCCGGTGCCCGCCGCCCGCAGGGGCGCACCACGCACGTCCTCGCCGGCGGACCCGTCTTCATCCGTGACGCCGGCAAAGTACCGGCACCGGCGAAGTACCGGCACCGGTGCTTCGCCGGTGCCGGTTCCGGGCCGGGTGATCAGTCCAGCCAGTGATGGCGGCCGATGCCGACGAGGCGCAGCCGGCGGGCCGCGACCCGGGCGACGCGCGCCCGCTCCTCCTCGGGGGCGTCCAGGGACTCCAGGAAGAGGGAGGCCGTGCTCAGCATCTGGTCGACGTAGAGCCCCGCGAGCATCGCCAGGTCGTCGTCGTGCCAGCCCGCCGACACCGGGTCGCCGGCCAGCCCCGCCTTCACCTCCTCGGCGAACCGGTCCAGCTGGGCCCGGATGGCCTCGCGCACCGGCTGCACCCCGCCGTGCCGTTCCCGCGCGATGAAGCGGACGTGGGCGGGGTACGCGCGCACATGGCCGGCGATCAGCCCGACGGCGCGGGCGATGCGTTCCTCGCCGTCGCCCGTCGTGGACACCATCGTGCGGATCATCGGGTGCAGGCTGTTCAGCGCCTCCTCGACCAGGGCCACCCCGAGGTCCGCCGTGGAGCGGAAGTGGCGGTAGAAGGCGGTCGGCGCGACACCGACGGCGCGCGTGACCTCGCGCAGGCCCAGACTGCTCAGGCTCTGCTCCTCCAGCAGTTCCAGCGCCGCGTCCAGGAGAGCCTGCCGGGTCTTCTGCTTCTGGGCCTGCCGGACGCCGAGGGTGTGACTCATGCCATGCAGTTAACAGCTGTTCTCCGAAATTGAGAAGCCGTCCCACGCGTTAGTCTGGGTAGTCAGTGAACAAGTGTAACTACAGTCGTTCACCGAACTGGGGGTTCCCGACCGTGCTGTTCCTCGTCGCGGCGTTCCTGCTCCTCGGCGTGGTGCTGGGCACCGTGGCCCACGCGCCGCTCTCCTTCTCCGTCGCCGCCGGTGCCGTCATCGCCGTCTGGCTCGGCGTCTTCGCGCTGCGCGAGCGGCACGGCCGCCGCCGGGGCACGCCCGCCCGCTGACCGCCGCCCCGCACGAGGACCCCTTCGGCCGCCAGGCCGCCCGATCGCCCGACCGTCAGGAGCCGATCACCATGCACCTCACCGCACCGGCCCGCCGCCCGACCGGCCTGCGCGACGCCGACGGCATGGCCGTGGCCTCCTTCGTCCTGGGCCTGCTCGGCCTGCTCGTCCTCAACGTCGTCCTCGGGCCCCTCGCCCTCGCCCTGGCCTGCACGGCCCTGAGGCGCGGCACCGCCCGCCGCGGCCGCGCGTGCCTCGGGCTCGCCCTGGGCGCCGCGGACCTGCTGGTCCTGGCCGCGTTCCTGCAGGCGGACCACACGCTGTCGTGGAGCTTCTGAGGCCGCCCCGGGACACGGACCGCGCCCGCCCCGGCCGGAACGCGCACGGCCGGACCTTGGCCAACCGCGGCCTGAGCCCCGCCGGGAGCGCCCCGTAGAATCGGCGTCACCATGGCTTACCTCGACCACGCCGCGACCACCCCGATGCTTCCCGAGGCAGTCGAGGCACTCACCGCGCACCTGAGCGTCACCGGCAACGCCTCCTCCCTCCACGCGTCCGGCCGCCGCGCCCGCCGTACGGTCGAGGAGGCCCGCGAGACCCTCGCCGAAGCCCTCGGCGCCCGCCCCAGCGAGGTCGTCTTCACCTCAGGCGGCACCGAGGCCGACAACCTCGCCGTCAAGGGCCTGTACTGGGCCCGCCGCGACGCCGACCCGGCCCGCACCCGCGTCCTGGCCGGCCCCGTCGAGCACCACGCCGTCCTGGACGCCGTCCACTGGCTCGGCGAGCACGAGGGCGCCACCGTCGAGTACCTCCCGGTGGACCGCTACGGCCGCGTCCACCCCGAGGCCCTGCGCGAGGCCATCGCCCGCAACCCCGACGACGTCGCCCTGGCCACCGTCATGTGGGCGAACAACGAGATCGGCACGGTCATGCCGGTCCGCGAACTGGCCGACGTGGCGGCCGAGTTCGGCGTCCCGCTGCACGCCGACGCCGTCCAGGCCGTCGGTCAGCTCCCGGTCGGCTTCGCCGCCTCCGGGCTCGCCGCGATGACGGTGTCCGGCCACAAGATCGGCGGTCCGTACGGGATCGGCGCGCTGGTCCTCGGCCGCGAGTACAACCCCGTCCCCGTCCTGCACGGCGGCGGCCAGGAACGCCACGTCCGCTCCGGCACCCTCGACGTACCGGCCATCGCCTCCTTCGCGGTCGCCGGCCGCCTCGCCGTCGAGCAGCGCGAGTGGTTCGCCCGCGAGATCGGCGCCCTGCGCGACGACCTGATCACCGCGGTCCGCGCCGCCGTCCCCGACGCGATCCTCGGCGGCGATCCGTCCCCCGAGGGCCGCCTCCCGGCCAACGCCCACTTCACCTTCCCCGGCTGCGAGGGCGACTCGCTGCTGCTCCTCCTCGACGCCCAGGGCATCGAGTGCTCCACCGGCTCCGCCTGCACCGCGGGCGTCGCCCAGCCCAGCCACGTCCTGCTGGCCACCGGCACCGACCCCGACCTGGCCCGCGGCACCCTCCGCTTCTCCCTCGGCCACACCTCCACCGAGGCCGACGTCGAGGCGGTCGCCAAGGCCATCGGCCCGGCGGTGGAGCGGGCCCGGGCGGCGGGCCTGACGTAAGGGGCCCTCCGCCGGATCCGGACGCGAGGGGCGCCGCGGCACGG
Source organism: Streptomyces sp. NPDC006134 (assembly GCF_040628835.1). Taxonomy (NCBI): domain Bacteria; kingdom Bacillati; phylum Actinomycetota; class Actinomycetes; order Kitasatosporales; family Streptomycetaceae; genus Streptomyces; species Streptomyces sp. NPDC006134. The sequence continues at coordinate 17,700 of NZ_JBEXTV010000009.1, forward strand.
GCGGCGCGCGAGCCGGGACGGCCGCTGTTGCCGGCCCCCGCCCGCGGGCGCAGACTCGGGATGTGAAGGACGTGAACGCCGTCGCGCAGGTCCTGGCCCTGCTCACGGCCGTGATCCACCTCGTCGTGGGCGTGCTGGAGCGCTTCCGCTACGGCAGCCCCGCCGTCCGCCGCTTCCTCACCACGTCCACGGCCGACGCCCCCGAGGTCACCCTGTGGCGCTCCGGCGTCGCCGTCTACAACATCCTCCTCGGCCTGGGCCTGGCCGCCGGAGTCGTCGCCCTGCACACCGGCGCCACGACGGCCGGCCGCACGCTGGTCCTCTACCTGTGCGCCTTCCTGGTCGTCTCCGCCGTCGTCTTCGGCCTCTCCTTCCCGCGGCTGTGGCGGGGCGCCCTCGGCCAGGGGCTGGCGCCGGCCGCCGCCCTCCTCGCCCTGCCCTGGTGAGCCCGCCGCCTCACGCGGGTGCCGTACGTGCCCGCCGCACCAGCCGCAGATACCGGTCCCAGTCCCAGTGCGGGCCCGGATCGGTGTGGTCCGTGCCCGGCACCTCCACGTGGCCGATGATGTGCTCACGGTCCACCGGGATGCCGTACCGCGCGCAGATCCCCGCCGTCAGCCGCGCCGACGCCTCGTACATCGCGTCGGTGAAGTCCTGCGGCCGGTCGACGAACCCCTCGTGCTCGATGCCGACACTGCGCTCGTTGTAGGCGCGGTTGCCCGCGTGGTAGGCCACGTCCAGCTCGCGGATCATCTGCGTGACGCGGCCGTCCTGGCCGACGATGTAGTGCGTGGCCGCCTGGTGCGCCGGGTCCTGGAACGCCTTCACCGCGCTCGCGAAGCTGCCCTGGGTGACATGGACGACCACCATGTCTATGCCGAAGTCCGCGGGCCGGTCCGCGCGCCGCCAGTTCGCGTCCGACGCCGCCACCCAGCGGGCGCCGCCGTAGTCCACCTCGCCCTCCGTGCGCGGCTTGTCGACGCCGGGCGCCCGCCACCACAGGCGGCCCAGCTCGTCCCGCGCCAGCACCGCCGTCCCCACGGCCGCCGCCGCCCCGCCGACGAGCAGGGCCCGCCGCCCGATGCGCCGGTCCCCGTCCTTCGCTGCCTGTCTCGCGCCCATGTAGCCGTGAACGCATACCCGGCGGCCCCGGTTCCCGCGCCCCGTACCCTGGAGGGGTTATGACTGACACCCCGCAGCGCACCCGCCCCCTCCGCGTCCTGGCCGCCATGTCCGGCGGAGTCGACTCCGCCGTCGCCGCCGCCCGCGCCGCCGAGGCGGGCCACGACGTGACCGGCGTCCACCTCGCGCTCTCCGCGAACCCGCAGTCGTTCCGCACGGGCGCGCGGGGCTGCTGCACCATCGAGGACTCGCGCGACGCCCGCCGCGCCGCGGACGTCATCGGCATCCCGTTCTACGTCTGGGACCTCGCCGACCGCTTCCGCGAGGACGTCGTCGAGGACTTCGTCGCCGAGTACGAGGCCGGCCGCACCCCCAACCCGTGCCTGCGCTGCAACGAGAAGATCAAGTTCGCCGCGCTGCTGGACAAGGCCCTCGCCCTCGGCTTCGACGCCGTCTGCACCGGCCACTACGCCAAGGTGATCGTGAACGAGGACGGCACGCGCGAACTGCACCGCGCCTCCGACCTGGCCAAGGACCAGTCCTACGTCCTCGGCGTGCTGGACGACCGGCAGCTCGCGCACGCGATGTTCCCCCTCGGCGACACGGTCACCACCAAGGAGGAGATCCGCGCGGAGGCCGAGCGCCGGGGCCTGGCGGTCGCGAAGAAGCCCGACTCCCACGACATCTGCTTCATCGCCGACGGCGACACCCAGGGCTTCCTGGCCCGGCGGCTGGGCCGGGCGGAGGGCGACATCGTCGACGAGGCCGGCAACAAGCTCGGCACCCACGAGGGCGCGTACGGCTTCACCATCGGCCAGCGCAAGGGCCTGCGGATCGGCACCCCCGCCCCCGACGGCAAGCCCCGCTACGTCCTCGACATCTCCCCGGTGACCAACACCGTCACGGTCGGCCCGGCGGCCTCCCTGGACGTCACCGCCCTCACCGCGATCAAGCCGCGCTGGTGCGGCGCGGCCCCCACCGGCCCCGGCACCTACACCGCCCAGCTGCGCGCCCACGGCGACGAGACCGAGGTGAGCGCCGAGCTCGTCGACGGCGAGCTGCGCGTGCGCTTCACCGAGCCGGTGCGCGGCGTGGCCCCCGGCCAGGCGATCGTCCTGTACGACGGTACGCGCGTGGTGGGCTCGGCGACGATCGCGTCCACCGCGCGTGCGACGGCCGGCGCGGCCTGAGAGCCCCGAACGGAAGGGGCACCCGGGGTTCGCGGCGTCCCGCGTTGCCGAAGCGCCCACGTGGCTTTGCCGTGAGGGCGCTCCGGCGCCTTGCGCTCGCACGCACCGGACGCCGCGAGCCGATCGGGCACCCCTTCTGCCCGGGGCTCTGAACCGGCCCCGCCGCATCCCCGGCCGCCGCCCGGCCGGCCCCCGGGCCCGTGCGTGCCCGGCGGACGGACGGCGACCGCCACGCGCGCGTGCCACGGCAGGGGAAGCCGAGGAAGACGGCCGTCAGCCGGCGAGGAACTCCGCCAGCACCGGCGCCAGCACCCCCGGCTCCACCCTGTGGGTCTGCCGCTCCAGCGAGCGGTACGTACCCTCCCGGACCGTCTCCGCGATCGTCCGGGCCGCCTCGCCGAACCACGCCGGGCTCGCGTCACCCGCCAGGGCCAGCACCGGCACGGAGACCGAGGCCAGCCGGGACAGCGGCGGGCGTCCGTCGCCCAGCACGGCGTCGTCGTGCGCGAGGCTCGGCGCGAGGGCCGCCAGGCTCGCCCACAGGGGGGACTGGCGGGCACCCCGGATGACCTCCTCGCCCAGCCCGGTGAGGCGCAGGAACAGCTCGACCGCGTCCCCGCGATGTCCCTGGGACAGCGCCTTCCCCAGCGCCCGCGAGTACGCCGCGCGCTCCTTCACGCCCGCGTCGTCCAGGGCGTACGGCACCTCGTAGACCGCGACCCGGCGCACCGGCAGCCCGTCCGCCGCCGCCCGCAGGGCCAGCGCGCCGCCCGACGAGACGCCGTACAGCGACGCCTCGCCGCCCTCCGCCTCGATCAGCGCCGCCAGGTCCTCGACCTCGCGCTCCACCGCGTACGGCGGCGTGTCACCGCTCTCGCCGCGGCCCCGGCGGTCGTAGACGACCACACTGAAACGCCCCGAGAGCTCCGCGGCCAGCGGCGCCATCGTGGCCCCCGTCGACAGCGCGCCGCTCACGAGGACCACCACGGGGCCCCGTCCGGTGCGCTCGTAGGCGATCGGTGTGCCGTCGCGTGAAAGAGTCTGCTTCTCCATGCCTGTGCAGACTGCCCCAAAGCGCGCGTTTAAACGCTCACGACACTTCCACCTCGTAGAAGCACAGGTGGCCCTTGATCTGCGCGACCTCCGGCTTCGGGTCCGGGTACGCCCACACCGCGTCCGGCGCGCCCGGCAGCGACCAGTACGACGCGGTGCCCTTGTAGGGGCAGCGCGTGTGCGTCCCGGACGGCGTCAGCAGATCCATGCGCACGTCCTCGGCCGGGATGTAGTAGCGGTCGGGACAGCCCGTCTCCCGCAGGAGCAGCGGCCGGCCGCTCTCGGCCGGCACCTCCTCGCCGTGCACCACGCGCACGTGCCGGTCGCTCCGCTCGATGGTGATGTGGTGCCCTCCGGTCACGATCGACCCTCCTTGGGTAGCCGGGTTCTCCGGTACAGCGCACGCTGAAGCGGAGTTCTTCCCGCCCGGCCGGGGCCGTCCCACCCGGCGCGCACCCGCAGGAGGAGACCCATGGGAGCCACGCACCCGGCCAGGAACCGCAGCAGCCTCGCCCACCAGGTCCGCTACGCCCTGCGCCACCCCGAACGCGTCCCCGCCCACGCCCGGCGGGCCGTGCGCGACGCCCTGCTGCGGCTGCGCTGCCGCGGCGACCACATCGCCTACTACCGGGCCGTGATGGCCTCCGACACCGCCCGCGGCGCCGAGGCGGCCGTGGGACACAGCCCCTCGCGCGAGCAGTGGGCCCGGATCGGGCGGATGCAGTTCGACTACCTGGTGGGGCACGGGCTGGAGCCGCACCACCGGATGCTGGAGATCGGCTGCGGCAACCTGCGCGCCGGGCGCCTGTTCATCGACCACCTCGACACCGGCCACTACTACGGCATCGACATCTCGCCGCACATCCTGCTCGCCGCCCAGGACACCCTCGTGCGGGAAGGGCTCCAGGCCAAACTGCCCCACCTGGCGCTCGTCGACGACCTCACCTTCGCCTTCCTGCCCGACGGGCACTTCGACGTCGTGCACGCGCACAGCGTCTTCTCCCACTCGCCCCGGCACGTCATCGAGGAGTGCTTCGCGCACGTCGGCCGGATCCTCGCCCCCGGCGGTTTCTTCGACTTCACGTTCGACCGGACGGAGGGGGAGGAGCACCAGGTGCTGCACGAGGACTTCTACTACCGGACGCAGACCCTGGTCGACCTGGCCGCGCGGCACGGCCTGGCGGCCCGTCTCATGGACGACTGGGAGCGGCTGCCGCACCGCCAGTCGAAGATCCGGGTGACCGCGCTGTCGGCGCCTGCCCGTACGGTGGGGGCATGAACATCTGCGTCTTCCTCTCCGCCGCCGACCTCGACGACCGCTACACCCGTCCCGCCAGGGAGTTCGCCGAGCTCATGGGCAAGGGCGGGCACACCCTGGTGTGGGGCGGCTCGGACGTCGGGCTGATGAAGGTGGTCGCCGACGGTGTCGAGGAGGCCGGCGGGCGGCTCCTGGGCGTCTCGGTGGAGTTCCTGTCGGACCGGGCGCGCAAGGGCGTCGAGGAGATGGTGGTCGCCCGCGACCTCGCCGAGCGCAAGCGGCTGCTGCTGGAGAAGGCCGACGCCGTGGTGATCATGGTGGGCGGCACCGGCACGCTGGACGAGGCGACCGAGATCCTGGAGCTGAAGAAGCACGGGCACACCGACAAGCCGGTCGTGCTGCTGAACACCGCGGGCTTCTACGACGGGCTCAAGGAGCAGTTCCGCCGCATGGAGGACGAGGGCTTCCTGCCGCGTCCGCTGGCCGAGCTGGTCTTCTTCGCCGAGGAGCCGGTCGGCGCGCTGGCCTACCTGGAGGAGGCGCTCGGCATCGAGTGACCCGGTGATGCGAGCATGGCGGGCATGGCTACACATGTGATCACCGGAGCGGGCTCCGGCATCGGCGCGGCCGTGGCCCGCCGCCTGCACGCGCGCGGCGACGACCTCGTGCTGCACGCGCGCAACGCGGCCCGCGCCAAGGAGCTCGCCGCCGCGTTCCCCGGCGCGAAGACCCTGGTGGGCGACCTCACCGACCCCGACAAGCTGTCCTGGGCCCTGTCCCACCAGACGCTGCCGGACCGCGTGGACTCCCTGCTCCACATCGCGGGCGTGGTCGACCTCGGCCCGGTCGGCGAACTGTCGACGAAGAGCTGGCGCCGCCAGCTCGACGTCAACCTGATCGCCCCCGCCGAGCTGACCCGCCTCTTCCTGCCCCAGCTCCGGGTCGCCCAGGGCCACGTGGTCTTCGTCAACTCCGGAGCCGGGCTCGCCGCGCACGCCGAGTGGGCCGCGTACGCCGCCTCCAAGCACGGCCTGAAGGCGCTGGCCGACGCCCTGCGCCAGGAGGAGCACGCGAACGGTGTCCGCGTGACCTCCGTCTACCCGGGCCGCACCGCCAGCCCCATGCAGGCCAAGGTGCACCAGCAGGAGGGCAAGGAGTACGACCCCGCGAAGTGGATCGACCCCGAGTCGGTGGCCACCACCATCGTGATGGCCCTGGACCTGCCCCGGGACGCGGAGGTCAACGACCTGAGCGTGCGCCCGGGACGGTGATCCTCCGTCCGTGCGCCCGGGACGGTGATCCTCCGTCCGTGTGCCCGGGACGGTGATCCGTCCGTGTGCCCGGGGCCGTGACCGGCACCGGCCGCCGCCCCTTCGGGGGGCCGTCCGGTGAACCCTCCCCGGAAGGGTTACGTACTCTTCCGGGGTGAGCGAAAACAGCCAGTTCAGGTTCGGTCCCGCCACCGGCGTCGGGTCCATGCCGGGCGCGGACGCGCGTGAGGCCGTCAAGACCGTCACCGGCACCTTCGAGGACTTCCCGTTCCTGCCCGAGCTGCCCGCCCGCGGGCCCGGCGCCGACATGACCGGCCGCACCGCCGGGATGCTCGTCGAGCTGTACGCGCGCGTGGAGCCCAGCGGCTGGCGGCTCGGCGACCGGCCCGGCCGGGACACCCGGCGGGCCCGCTCCTGGCTGCGCGAGGACCTCGACGCGCTGGAGGAGTACACCCAGGGCTACGAGGGGCCGCTGAAGGTGCAGGCCGTCGGCCCCTGGACGCTGGCCGCCGCGCTGGAGCTGCGCAACGGCGAGGCCGCCCTCTCCGACGCCGGTGCCTGCCGCGACCTGGCCGCCTCCCTCGCCGAGGGGCTGCGCCTGCACCTGGCGCAGGTGCGCAGCCGGGTCCCGGGGGCCCAGGTGGTGCTCCAGCTCGACGAGCCGTCCCTCACCGCCGTCCTGCGCGGCCGGGTGAGGACCGCCAGCGGCTACCGCACCCACCGCGCCGTCGACCGGCAGGTCGTCGAGTCCACCCTGCGCGACGTCGTCGGCGCGCACGACGGCGGCCCGGTCGTGGTCCACTCCTGCGCCCCGGACGTCCCCTTCGCCCTGCTGCGCCGGGCGGGCGCGGCGGGCGTCTCCTTCGACTTCTCCCTCCTGACCGAGCGTGACGACGAGGCGATCGGCGAGGCGGTGGAGGGCGGCACCCGGCTGCTGGCCGGTGTCGTGCCGGGCACGGACGGCCCGTTGTCAGACCCTGCCGGTAGCGTCATGGGGGTCAGGACGCTGTGGCGCAGGCTGGGGCTGCATCCGGGGCTTCTCGCGGAGGCGGTCACCCTCACTCCGGCGTGCGGACTCGCGGGCGCGTCCCCCGAGTACGCGCGCCGGGCGCTCGCCCACTGCGTCCGGGCGGCGAGATCCCTCGCGGACAACCCAGAGTAACGGGAGGACAACACGGTGGCCGGCGACAAGCAAGCGGAGACGACGAACGTGCCCGCCGAGGCGCGGGAGAAGCACGTGCAGCTCGCTGAGCAGATCGAGGAGCACCGCTTCCGGTACTACGTGAAGGACGCCCCCGTCGTCAGCGACGCGGAGTTCGACCGGCTGCTGCGTTCCCTGGAGGCCCTGGAGGACGAGTACCCCGAGCTGCGCACGCCCGACTCGCCGACCCAGAAGGTCGCCGGCTCCTACGCGACGGAGTTCACGGCGGTCGAGCACCGCCGGCGGATGCTGTCCCTGGACAACACCTTCAACGACGACGAGCTCGCCGCCTGGGCCGAGCGCATCGCCAGGGAACTGGGCGACCAGACCTACCACTTCCTGTGCGAGCTGAAGGTCGACGGCCTCGCCGTCAACCTCACCTACGAGCACGGCCGCCTCACCCGCGCGGCGACCCGCGGCGACGGCCGCACCGGCGAGGACATCACGCCCAACGTCCGCACCATCGCCGAGATCCCGGAGCGCCTGAAGGGGGAGAAGGTCCCCGACCTCGTGGAGATCCGCGGCGAGGTCTACTTCCCCATGGAGAAGTTCGAGGAGCTCAACCGCCGTCTGGTCGAGGCCGGCGACAAGCCCTTCGCCAACCCGCGCAACGCGGCGGCCGGTTCGCTGCGCCAGAAGGACCCGCGCGTCACCGCCGGCCGCCCGCTGCACATGGTCGTCCATGGCATCGGCGCCCTGGAGGGCTTCACGGGCCTGACCCGCCTGTCCCAGGCCTACGACCTGCTGAAGACCTGGGGCCTGCCCACCTCCCGGCACAACAAGGTGGTCGACGGCCTCGGCGGCGTCCGGGAGTTCATCGCGTACTACGGCGAGAACCGGCACTCCGTCGAGCACGAGATCGACGGGGCCGTCATCAAGCTGGACGAGATCCCGCTCCAGGGACGCCTGGGCTCCACCTCGCGCGCGCCGCGCTGGGCGATCGCCTACAAGTACGCGCCGGAGGAGGTCAACACCAAGCTCGTCGACATCCGCGTGGGCGTGGGCCGCACGGGACGCGTCACGCCGTACGCCCAGGTCGAGCCGGTCACCGTCGCGGGCTCCGAGGTCGAGTTCGCCACCCTGCACAACCAGGACGTGGTCAAGGCCAAGGGCGTCCTCATCGGCGACACGGTGGTGCTGCGCAAGGCCGGTGACGTCATCCCGGAGATCCTCGGCCCGGTGGCCGACCTGCGCGACGGCAGCGAGCGGGAGTTCGTGATGCCGGGCGAGTGCCCCGAGTGCGGCACGCCGCTGCGGCCCATGAAGGAGGGCGACGTCGACCTGCGCTGCCCCAACGCCCGCACCTGCCCCGCCCAGTTGCGCGAGCGCCTGTTCTACCTGGCCGGCCGCAAGGCCCTGGACATCGAGCACTTCGGCTACGTGGCGGCGGCCGCGCTCACCAAGCCGCTGGAACCGGCGGACCCGCCGCTGAAGGACGAGGGCGACCTGTTCGACCTCACCGTCGAGCAGCTGCTGCCCATCCGGGCCTACGTCCTCGACCAGGACAGCGGCCTGCCCAAGCGGGACCCCAAGACCGGCGAGGAGAAGATCGCGACGGTCTTCGCCAACCAGGAGGGCAAGCCCAAGAAGAACGCGCTGGCGATGCTGGAGAACATCGCCGCCGCCAAGCAGCGCCCGCTGGCGCGCGTCCTCACCGGCCTGTCGATCCGTCACGTCGGCCCGGTCGCCGCCGAGGCGCTGGCCCGCGAGTTCCGGTCCATCGACCGCATCGAGCAGGCGAGCGAGGAGGAGCTGGCGGGCACCGAGGGTGTCGGGCCCATCATCGCCGCCTCCCTCAAGGAGTGGTTCGCCGAGGAGTGGCACCAGGAGATCCTGCGCAAGTGGAAGGCCGCCGGCGTCCGTATGGAGGAGGAGAGCTCGGGGGAGGACGAAGGCCCCCGCCCCCTGGAAGGACTCACCGTCGTCGTCACCGGCACCCTGGAACACTTCACCCGGGACGGCGCCAAGGAGGCACTCCAGACCCGGGGCGCGAAGGTGACCGGTTCGGTGTCGAAGAAGACCTCGTTCGTCGTGGTGGGCGACAACCCCGGCTCGAAATACGACAAGGCCATGCAGCTGAAGGTTCCGGTCCTGAACGAGGACGGTTTCGGGGTTCTGCTCGAACAAGGACCCGAGGCTGCGGCGGAAGTAGCACTTCCGTCCGGGGAATAGCGGTTGAAGGCCACTCGTTCGGCGCATATCAGATGCATACGGGTGGCCGGGGCGCATTCGGGCAACCGTCGACGACCGCTGCCCGTGGAAGCCTTCTGCGGCCTACTGTTGAGGTGTGCGCCTGCCGTGCCCAGCTGCGGTCGGGGCATCCCCGTGCTCTGCGAGAGCAGGGGGAAGGGTTTTCCAACGCGGCGCCGTTGATGGTGGTCGAGGCGGGGGCCGCGTGGCGTGGGCACCGCCGGCTGTGAGAGGGACGGGAATGGAACCGACCGAGAGCGCCGCCCCGGGCTCCCGGCTGCGCCGGTACCGCAGGGCGAGCGCCTGGCGGGTCAGCCGGTGGGCCGGGTGGTCCTCGGAGCACGGCGGCGCCAAGGGGCGCGCCGCCCCGCCGCACGCTCCGGGGGAGGACCGTGGCGCGGGACCGTACACCGCGGGCCGCCGGTCCGGCGGCCCGCGCCCGGCGGACGGCCGGCAGCCCGGACCGCACGCCGCGGCCGACGGCGGCGGCGCCGCGACGACGGCCGCCGAACGCGGCCCCTCCCTCTCCGGTGCCGACGCCGAACGGCACCTGTCCTGGCCCGCGTTGCCCGCGGCCGTCGTCGCGGCGGCCGGATTCGTCCTGGGCGCCGGGTTCTACCGGGCGTTCAGCGGCGGCCACGCCCTCTTCCCGTCCGGCACCACCGGCTGGTCCCTGGCCGTGCTCACCGGGACCATCGTCGGCCACCTCGTCATGCTCGGCCGGGCCCGCTGGTGGGGCGGCACCGGCTCCGGCGCCGCCCTCACCCTCGCCGTCCTGCTGCTGTACGGCTGGGTCCCGGCCGGCATGGTCAGCCTCACCGTCGTCGTGCTCGTCGGCGTCGCCCGCCGGGGCCGCTGGCGGCAGGGCGTGCTGCACGGCGCGGTGGACATCCTCGGCATCGGTGCCGGAGCCCTGCTGCTGGGCGCCTGCGGCTCCGTGCCGTCCGTCGAGGCACCCTGGGACCCCGCCACCTGGACGCTCTACACCGCGCCCGAGGTGGTGGGCGTCGCCGTCACCTACCTCGCCGTCACCCGCGTCCTGCTGTGGTACCTGCACGCACCGCGCGGCGGCCTGCCCACCGTCGCCCGCACCGCCCTGCTCAGACAGGGCCTGCTCGCCGCCGCCCTGCTCGGCATCGCCCCGCTGATCTGCGTGGTCGCGTTCGCGCAGCCGCTGCTGCTGCCGCTGTTCTCCATCCCGCTGATCGCCCTGGACTCCACCCTGTGGATCGCCCGCGCCCGCGCCGAGGAGCAACTGCGCGACCCGCTGACCGGACTGCCCAACCGGCAGTGGCTGCTGGAGCGGATCTGGACCGCGCTGGACGACGCCGAACGCATCGGCGCCCGCGCCGCCCTGGTCCTGATCGACCTCGACCGTTTCCGGTCGGTCAACGACACCCTGGGGCATCTGGCCGGTGACCGGCTGCTGCTGCAGACCGCCGACCGGCTGCGGCTGGCGCTGCCCCGCGGAGCGGAGGTCGCGCGGCTGGGCGGCGACGAGTTCGCCGTCTTACTGCCCGTCGCCGACTCCACGACGTCCGTGACCCGTGTCGCCCGCAGCCTGATCGCGGCCCTCGGCTCCCCGCTCGACCTGGACGGCCTCACCCTGGTACTGGAGGCCAGCGCCGGTGTCGCCGTCTTCCCCGACCACGCGCTGGACGCCGAGGGGCTGCTGCGCCGCGCGGACGTGGCGATGTACCAGGCGAAGCGGGACCGCACCGGCGTCGAGGTCTACGAGTCCAAGCGGGACTCCAACACCCCGGACCGGCTGGGCCTGCTGGGCGATCTGCGCCGGGCGCTGGACGCCCACGAGGTCGAGCTGCACTACCAGCCCAAGGTCCGCTTCGACGGCCAGGTCGCCGGCCTGGAGGCCCTGGTGCGCTGGGTGCACCCGGAGCGGGGCAAGGTCCCGCCGGACGAGTTCATAGCGATCGCCGAGTCCTCCGGGCTGATGCCGCACCTCACCGAGTACGTGCTGGAGACGGCGCTCGGGCAGGTCGCCCGCTGGCGCTCCCAGGGCCTGTTCGTGCCGGTCGCGGTCAACGTCTCCCCACGCGACGTCCACACCCCCGGCTTCGCCGGCTCGGTCGCCGCCCGGCTGGCCCGCCACGGCGTCCCCGCCGGGGCGCTGCAATTGGAGATAACCGAGCACGTCCTGCTGGAGGACCCCCAGCGCGCCGCCGACACCCTCGCCGGACTCACCGGCCACGGCGTGAAGATGTCGCTGGACGACTTCGGCACCGGTTACTCCTCCCTCGTCCACCTGCGCCGCCTCCCCGTCAGCGAGCTCAAGATCGACCGCTCGTTCGTGGCCCGGCTGGCCGTCGACACCGAGGACGCCGAGATCGTGCGCTGCACGGTCGACCTCGCCCACTCGCTCGGCCTGCTCGTCGTCGCCGAGGGCGTCGAGGACGACGAGACCTGGGAGCGCCTGCGCGACCTGGGCTGCGACGCCGTCCAGGGCTGGCTGGTGGCCGCCGCGATGCCGCCCGAGGAGACCACCGCCTGGCTGCGCGCCCGCGGCTCCCGTGGCTGGCAGCGTCCCACCGCCGCCCTCCCGGCCGCCGCGGCGGACGACCCGGGACGGGTGGGCTGAGGCGTACGGCCCGCGGGAATGCGGCACGCTGCCATGATCGTTGCCGACGGCACGGCGGTGCGCACGGCACCGCCCGTCCGCGCCGGAACCAACCCAGAGGTGACGCGATGTCCCTGTTCGTCCCGCGGTTCGACCCGTCCGTCGTCGTCCGCGACGCCGAGGCCGAGGTGGTCGGCAGCGCCCCCGTGGCCGTCAAGCTGCTCGCCGACAGCAGCGCCACCGGCGGCGCCCTGTCCACCGTACGCGTCACCCTCACCGAGGGTGCCGACGGCGCCCGCCCCCACCTGCACCACAATTCCGCGGAGATGTTCTACGTGCTCGACGGCGCCGCCGAGTTCCTCTCCGGCGACGACGTCGTCACCGCAGAGCGCGGTGATCTGGTCGTCGTACCGCCGGGAAAGCCGCACGCCTTCGCCGCCGCGCCCGGCAGCGGCGCCGATCTCCTCATCGTGATCACCCCCGGCGTCGAACGCTTCGAGTACTTCCGCCACCTCCAGCGCATCCGCCTCGGCGAGGCCACGCCGGAGAGCCTGAAGGAGGTCCAGGACCTCTACGACAACCACTTCCTGACCAGCGCGGCCTGGGACGGGCGCCACTGACGGGGCCCTGGCGGGGGCCCGGCGGGGGCCGGCGGGGGAAACCGTTTCACGGGCACCGGGCCCCGCCCCATAGGATTGGCCCCAAACCACTCACACTCACCCCAGAGGAACGCTGCATGCCTGGCATCACGCGCGAGGAGGTCGCCCACCTCGCCCGGCTGGCGCGTCTGGAGCTGAAGCCCGAAGAGCTCGATCACTTCGCGGGACAGCTGGACGACATCATCGGCGCGGTGGCCCGCGTCAGCGAGGTCGCCGACCAAGACGTACCGCCGACCTCGCACCCGCTCCCGCTGACCAACGTCATGCGCCCGGACGAGGTCCGACCGTCGCTCAGCCCCGAGCAGGCGCTCTCCGGCGCCCCGGCCCAGGAGCAGCAGCGTTTCAAGGTGCCGCAGATCCTGGGGGAGGAGTAGCCCGCCATGCCGGACTCCATCATCAAGCTGACCGCGGCCGAGATCGCCGCGAAGATCGCCTCCGGCGAGCTGACGGCCGTCGAGGTCACCGAGGCCCACCTGGCCCGGATCGAGGCCGTCGACGAGAAGGTGCACGCCTTCCTGCACGTCGACCGCGAGGGCGCGCTCGCGCAGGCCCGCGCCGTCGACGCCAAGCGGGAGCGCGGCGAGAAGCTCGGCCCGCTGGCCGGCGTGCCGCTGGCGCTCAAGGACATCTTCACCACCGAGGGCGTGCCCACGACCGTCGGCTCGAAGATCCTCGAAGGCTGGATCCCGCCGTACGACGCCACGGTCACCAAGAAGCTGAAGGCCGCCGACGTCGTCATCCTCGGCAAGACCAACATGGACGAGTTCGCCATGGGGTCGTCGACGGAGAACAGCGCCTACGGCCCGACCGGCAACCCGTGGGACCTCACCAAGATCCCCGGCGGCTCCGGCGGCGGCTCCTCCGCCGCCCTCGCCGCCTTCGAGGCCCCCCTCGCCATCGGCACCGACACCGGCGGCTCCATCCGCCAGCCCGCGGCCGTCACCGGCACGGTCGGCGTGAAGCCGACCTACGGCGGCGTCTCCCGCTACGGCATGGTCGCCTTCTCCTCCTCCCTGGACCAGGGCGGCCCCTGCGCCCGTACGGTCCTGGACGCGGCCCTGCTGCACGAGGTGATCGCCGGCCACGACCCGCTGGACTCCACCTCCATCGACGCCCCGGTCCCGCCGGTCGTCGAGGCCGCCCGCAACGGCAGCGTGGCGGGCATGCGCGTCGGCGTCGTCAAGCAGTTCCGCGGCGAGGGCTACCAGCCCGGCGTCATCCAGCGCTTCGACGAGTCCGTCGCGCTGCTGAAGGAGCTGGGCGCCGAGATCGTCGAGCTGGACTGCCCCTCCTTCGACCTCGCGCTGTCGGCGTACTACCTGATCGCCCCTTCGGAGTGCTCCTCCAACCTCGCCCGCTTCGACGGCCTGCGCTACGGCCTGCGCACCGGCGACGACGGCACGCGCTCCGCCGAGGAGGTCACCTCCCTCACCCGCGAGGCCGGCTTCGGCCCCGAGGTCAAGCGCCGCATCATGCTCGGCACGTACGCGCTCAGCTCCGGCTACTACGACGCGTACTACGGCAGCGCCCAGAAGGTCCGCACGCTCATCAAGCAGGACTTCGAGAAGGCGTTCGAGCAGGTCGACGTGATCGTCTCCCCGACGACCCCGACCACCGCCTTCCCGATCGGCGAGCGCGCCGACGACCCGATGGCGATGTACCTCGCCGACCTGTGCACCATCCCGACCAACCTGGCGGGCAACGCGGCCATGTCGCTGCCCTGCGGCCTCGCCCCGGAGGACAACCTCCCGGTCGGCCTGCAGATCATCGCCCCCGCCATGAAGGACGACCGCCTGTACAAGGTGGGTGCCGCCGTCGAGGCCGCCTTCGTGGAAAAGTGGGGCCACCCGCTGCTCGAGGAGGCTCCGTCGCTGTGAGTGCACTGACCAAGGCCAAGGGCTTCAAGAAGTCCAAGTCCGGTACGTACCTGACCATGGCCACCACCGCCTTCGGCGCGATCGGTGCCGTCAAGCAGATCAAGAAGGCCCGCACCGAGAACGACACGCTGCGCCTGATCGACGCCGTCGTGACCGCCGCCGGGATCGTCACCGGTCTCGCCGTCCTCTACCGCGAGCTGAAGCGGCTGGGCGACGACGACGTCCTGCTGGGCTGAGAGGGAATTTCCACCGTGACCACCACGACCGACCTGGTGTCGTACGAGGACGCGCTCGCGTCGTACGACCCCGTCATGGGCCTCGAAGTCCATGTCGAACTCGGCACCAAGACCAAGATGTTCTGCGGCTGCTCGACCGCGCTGGGCGCCGAGCCGAACACCCAGACCTGCCCGGTCTGCCTCGGCCTGCCCGGCGCGCTGCCGGTCGTCAACGCGACCGGCGTCGAGTCCGCCATCAAGATCGGCCTCGCGCTCAACTGCCAGATCGCCGAATGGTGCCGCTTCGCCCGGAAGAACTACTTCTATCCGGACATGCCGAAGAACTTCCAGACCTCCCAGTACGACGAGCCGATCGCCTTCGACGGCTACCTCGACGTGCAGCTGGAGGACGGCGAGACCTTCCGCGTGGAGATCGAGCGCGCCCACATGGAGGAGGACACCGGCAAGTCGACCCACGTCGGCGGCGCCACCGGCCGTATCCACGGCGCGTCCCACTCCCTGCTCGACTACAACCGCGCGGGCATCCCGCTCATCGAGATCGTCACCAAGCCGATCACCGGTGCCGGCGAGCGCGCCCCCGAGGTCGCGCGGGCGTACGTCCGTGAGCTGCGCGAGCTGATCCGCGCGCTCGGCGTGTCCGAGGCCCGCATGGAGATGGGCCAGATGCGCTGCGACGTGAACCTGTCGCTGATGCCGAAGGGCGCGGACAAGTTCGGCACGCGCTCCGAGACGAAGAACGTGAACTCGCTGCGGTCCGTGGAGCGCGCGGCCCGCTACGAGATCCAGCGGCACGCGGCGGTCCTCTCCTCCGGCGGCACCATCGTCCAGGAGACCCGCCACTTCCACGAGGACACCGGCTCCACGACCTCGGGCCGCGTGAAGGAGGAGGCCGAGGACTACCGGTACTTCCCGGAGCCCGACCTGGTGCCGGTCGCCCCGTCCCGTGAGTGGGTCGAGGAGATCCGCGCCTCCCTGCCCGAGCTGCCGCTGGTGCGCCGCAACCGGCTCCGTGAGGAGTGGGGGATCTCCGGCACCGACATGCAGGCGATCCTCAACGCCGGTGCGCTGGACCTGATCGTCGCCACGATCGACGCCGGCGCCGACGCGGCCTCCGCCCGCAAGTGGTGGATGGGCGAGCTGGCCCGCAGCGCCAACGAGTCCGGCAAGGCCCTGGACGAGCTGGCGATCACGCCGGCGCAGGTCGCCCGCGTCACCGAGCTGGTGGCCTCCGGTGACCTGAACGACAAGCTGGCCCGCCAGGTCATCGAGGGCGTCCTCGCCGGTGAGGGCACGCCGGACGAGGTCGTCGACAAGCGCGGCCTGAAGGTCGTCTCCGACGAGGGCGCGCTCACCGCCGCCGTCGACGAGGCCATCGCCGGCAACCCGGCCATCGCGGAGAAGATCCGCGGCGGCAAGGTCGCCGCGGCCGGCGCCCTGGTCGGCGCGGTCATGAAGGCGACCCGGGGCCAGGCGGACGCGGCGCGCGTCAAGGAGCTGATCCTCCAGAAGCTGGGCGTCGGCGAAGGCTGACCACAGCGCACTCCACACCTCACGAGGGGGCGCACCGGAACCGGTGCGCCCCCTCTTCCTGCTTCCTGGGCGTTTCCATGCGCGGTTCGTGTGAGTAAGCCCACGAACCCCACAAAGGATCACCTTCCCCTGCAAGAGTGGCCTTCGCGTCACTCATGCATTCTTTGCGGGCTGTTCACGTCTGTGCACGTCTGTATACGTCTATATACGTTCTTTCGTGTCCTGAACGACTGTTCCCGGTCAAAGATCCATCATCAGTACATCTGGGAGCACGTTCGTGGCAGCCCTCGCACGCTGGTGTGTCCAACGCCGCCTCGTCACCGTCCTGCTCTGGCTCCTGGCCCTCGCCGGGGTCACCGCGGCCGCGGCGGCCACCGGCTCGGCGTACTCCGACGACTACAAGGTGCCCGGCACCGAGTCGGGCCGCGCCTCCCAGCTCCTCGCCTCCGGCTTCCCCGGCCTCGGCGGCGACAGCGACACGGTCGTCTGGCACACCACGACCGGCTCCGTCCGGGCCGCCGACGTCGAACAGACCATGACCCGCGCCCTGGAGCGCATCGGGGACCTGCCCGGCGTCACCGCCGTGACCGGGCCCTACGGCGCCGAGGGCGCGGGCCGGATCAGCGCGGACGGGCACACGGCGTACGCCACCGTCGCCTTCGCCGGCGAGGAGAAGGACCTCCCCGAGCCGACGGCGCGGTCCGTCGCCGACATCGCCGAGGCCGCCGAGGGCGACGGTCTCCAGGTGGAGCTGGGCGGCGGCGCCGTCGCCGGCACCGGGAAACCGGGCGGCCACCTCGCCGAGGCCGTCGGCGTGGCCGTCGCCGCCCTCGTGCTGTTCCTCGCCTTCGGCTCCCTGGCCGCCTCCCTGCTGCCCATCGCCACCGCCCTGGTCGGCGTCGGCACCGCCTACGCCGGGATCACGCTGCTCGGGCACGCCATGACCGTCGCCGACTTCGCGCCCATGCTGGGCCTGCTGATCGGGCTCGGCGTCGGCATCGACTACGCCCTGTTCATCGTCACCCGGCACCGGCGCGGCCTGAAACGCGGGCTGTCCGTCACCGAGGCGGCCACCGGCGCCGTCGCCACCACCGGACGCGCGGTCGTCTTCGCGGGCGCCACCGTGTGCATAGCCCTGCTGGGCATGCTCATCCTGCGGCTGGACTTCCTCAACGGGGTCGCCGTCGCCGCCTCGCTGACCGTCGTCCTGACCGTCGCGGCCTCCGTCACGCTGCTGCCGGCCCTGCTGGCCTGGATCGGCCCGCGTGCGCTCAGCCGCCGCGAGCGGCGCCGGCTGGCCGAGCACGGACCGCAGCCGGAACCGCCCACCGGGTTCGCCGCCCGCTGGGCGGCCTTCGTCGAACGCCGCCCCAAGCTGCTCGCCGCCGTCGCCCTCGTCGTCGTCACACTCCTCGCCCTGCCCACCCTCGGGCTGCGCCTGGGCACCTCCGACCAGGGCAACGACCCCCAGGGCACCACCACCCGCCAGGCGTACGACCTCCTCGCCGACGGCTTCGGGCCCGGCGTGAACGGCCCCCTCACCCTCGTCACCGAGGTCGGCGGCGCCCAGGACCGGCTCGCGCTCGACAACCTCGACACCGCGCTGCGCGCCACCGAGGGCGTCGCCGCGGTGACACCCGTGACGTTCGACGCCGGCGGCGGCACCGCGTACCTCACCGTCGTCCCCGACTCCGCCCCGCAGTCGGAGCGGACCAGCGGCCTCGTCGACCGGCTGCGCACCGAGGTGCTGCCGCGCGCCGAGGCCGGCACCTCGCTCGACGTGCAGGTCGGCGGCGTCACGGCCGGCTACGACGACTTCGCCGGCGTCATCGTCGGCAAGCTGCCCCTTTTCGTCGGCGTCGTGGTCGCCCTGGGCTGCCTGCTGCTCCTGCTGGCCTTCCGGTCCCTCGCCATCCCGCTGAAGGCCGCCGCGATGAACGTCGCCGCCGTGGCCGGTTCCTTCGGCGTCGTCGTCGCGGTCTTCCAGTGGGGCTGGGGCAGCGACCTGCTCGGCCTGGGCAGCGCCGGGCCGATCGAGCCCTTCCTGCCGGTGATCATGGTGTCGGTCCTCTTCGGCCTCTCCATGGACTACCAGGTCTTCCTGGTCAGCCGGATGTACGAGGAGTGGCTGGAGACCGGGGACAACCGGCGGGCCGTGCGGGTCGGCCTCGCCGAGACCAGCCGGGTGATCAACTCCGCCGCGTTCATCATGATCTCCGTCTTCCTCGCCTTCGTGCTCAGCGGTGACCGCGTGATCGCCATGTTCGGCATCGCGCTCGCCGCCGCCGTCGCCCTCGACGCCTTCGTGCTCCGCACCCTCCTGGTGCCGGCGCTGATGCACCTGCTCGGCAGCGCCAACTGGTGGCTGCCCCGCCGGCTCGACGCCCGCCTGCCCAGGATCAGCATCGAACCGCCCGAGTGCCGTGCCGCCCAGGAGCGGCCGGCCGCCGTGGCGGACGCCGGGACGGTGGACGGCGACGCGATGGACGGCGACGCGCTGGACGCCGAGATGGCGGACGTCCTGGCGGCGGAGGAACGGCGGGAGCGGGCGGCACGCGCGCGTGCCGCGCACAGCGATCGTTGAGAGCCCCGGACAGAAGGGGCGCCCGGCTCGCGACGCCCGGCACGCACGCTTGCCGCGTTGCCGAAACGCCCACGTGGCTCCGCACGAGGGAGCTCCGGTGCCTTGCGAGCGCACGCACCGGACGCCGCGAGCTGATCGGGCTCCCCTTCCGCCCGGGGCTCTAAGAGACCTCTCAGACAGCGTCCGTACGGTGCGGGGCATGGGTACGAAGACAGTGGACGAGACCGGGGCCGCGACACAGGCCGACGAGGACACGGCGGACGGCGCCGAGGAGACCACGCGGGCCGTGGCGGACACCGAGGAAGCCGCCACCGAGGAAGCCGCCACCGAGGGCACGAAGGACGCCGGGGAGGTGAAGGACGACGTCGACGCGGCCGGGAAAGCCGAGGCGGCGGGTCCCTCCGGTGTCGGCCAGGGTGCCGGTGCCGTCGTCTCCGCCGGGCTCGGGGTCGTCTCGCTGACCGGCGGCTGGATCGGCACCGTGGCCTCCGCTCGCGAGTCGCTGATCGGCCAGCTGGAGACCTCCTCCTCGTCCGATGTCGCCACGATGATCGAGAAGGGCTACGGCGACGCCTGGCACGCCACCGCGCTGTGGGGCGGCCTGTTCGCCCTGGCCGCCCTGATCGTCGGCGTCGTGGTGCTCGCCCGGCCCGCCTTCGGGGCGCCGGGCAGGCCGCAGGCCCCCTGGATCAAGTCGGTCGCCTGGGCGGGCGTCGCCCTCGGCGTCATCGGCCTGCTGCTGGCCGTCCTGAAGTACACCGACGTCCTGCTCGGGCTGCCGTCCACGGGCTGACGTACGTCACCGCAGGTCCCCAGGGGCCCCGGGACATCCGCACGTGCACACGGCGGACGGTCCCGGGGCCTCTTCCGCGTCCGCGCCCACAAGACCCTCCAAGACCCCCGCGCACCTCTGAGGCCCCTGTGCACGCCCCCAGGCTCGCCCCATGACGCGCCCGCCTCGGTCCGTTCCCGGCCGGAACACACACCCCCGAGACGGCGGACCGGGACGTACGCTGAACGGATCGACGGCCGAGGGAGGCACCGTGTTCGACGTCCTGCAGGAACTGTTCGCACCCGGCCGCAAGCACACCCGGGACGAACAGAACCGGCTGGAGCTCACCCGGGAGGACGCGGGCGACGGCGACCCCGGCCGCGGGCCGATAGACCTGGCCTCGGGGAAGGTCGTCGTACGGCCGCCGCACCGGGACGAGGCGCGGCCCGCCGAGGAGTGAGCGCCCCGGCTACGTCACTCTCAGCTCCAGGATCCGGTCGTCCCCCTTCTCCGGGTCGCCCCGGCCGTCCGTGTTGCTGGTCACCAGCCACAGCCGGCCGTCGCCCGCCGCAGCCACCGTGCGCAGCCGGCCGTACTCGCCCTCCAGGAAGGACTGCGGGTCGGCCGCGGTCTCGGTGCCCTTCAGCGGGATGCGCCACAGGCGCGCGCCGCGCAGGCCCGCCATCCAGAGGGAGCCCCCGGCGTGGGCGACGCCGCTGGGGGAGGCCTCGTCCGTGCTCCACTGCGCCAGCGGGTCACGGAAGGAGGCGTCGCCGGACCGGCCCTCCGCCTCGGGCCAGCCGTAGTTGCCGCCCGGCTCGATCGCGTTCAGCTCGTCCCACGTGTTCTGCCCGAACTCCGAGGCGAACAGGCGCTGTTCGTCGTCCCAGGCCAGACCCTGCACATTGCGGTGGCCCAAGGAGTACACCGGGGAATCGGGGAAGGGGTTGCCCGGCGCCGGTTCGCCCTCCGGGGTCAGGCGCAGGATCTTTCCGCCGAGGGAGTCCTCGTCCTGGGACAGGCCCGTGTCGCCGCTCTCGCCCGTGCCCACGTACAGCATCCGGTCCGGGCCGAAGGCGATCCGGCCGCCGTTGTGGATCACCCCCTTGGGGATGCCCTTGAACACCGTGTCGGGCGCGCCCAGCTGCTCGCCGGACGGCTCCTCCTCGTCGTACGGCATGCGGACGACACGGTTGTCCGAGGCGGAGGTGAAGTACGCGTAGACCATGTGGTCCGAGGCGTAGTCGGGGGAGAGCGCGATGCCGAGCAGACCGCCCTCCCCGGCCGGTGACACCCCCGGCACCTCTCCCAGCTCCGTCTTCTCGCCGGACCGGGCGTCGACCCGCGTGATCGTGCCCTCGTCCCGTGAGGAGACGAGCAGGTCGCCGTCCGGCAGCGGGGCCAGGCCCCAGGGACTTCTCAGGCCCGTGGCGACCGTGCGGACCACCTTCACGGAGCCCTTGGCCGCAGGGGCTGCCCCGGTGCCCGGCTGCGAGGGCGAGGCCTGCGCGGTCGTACGGCCCGGCGAGGCGCCCTCGTCCTTGTCCGGCGCGCCTTCGCCGCCGGAGGAGCAGCCGGCCGTCAGTACCAGCGCGGCGGCGGCCAACACGGCCGACACGACTCGACGTTGCACGATCGTGGTCCTTTCGACGCGGCGGGTTCTCCTTGTCATACACCGCTCGCGCCTCACAGGTTCCCGGTCCCCGGATCCGGAATCGCGGGAACCGGGCCCCCGGGGCCGGGCACCGGTCCCTCGGGCCGGGCGGCGGCGCGAAGGCCGTGCTCAGGCCGGTCGAGCGGGTCGAGTGGGTCGGGCGGGCCGGGCGGGTCGGACAGGGAGGGCCCGGCGGCCGGCCGGTCTCAGTCCCACGACCCCTGCGCCGCCGGAAGCCCGGCGATCTCCGCCAGGTCCCGCGCCGTCAGCCGCAGCCCCGCCGCCCCCGCGTTCTCCGCCACCCACCGCTCCCGCTTGGCGCCCGGCACCGGCACCACGTGCCGCCCCTGGGCCAGCACCCAGGCCAGGGCCACCTGCGCGGGCGTGACCCGCTCGCCGTGCCGGGCCGCGACCCGGCGCAGACCGGCGACGATCGGCTGGTTGGCGGCCATCATCTCGGCCGTGAAGCGGGGGTGCCGGGCCCGCACGTCGTCCGGTTCGAAGCCCTCGCCGGGCGTCAGCGTGCCGGTCAGGAAGCCGTTGCCGAGCGGCATCGCGGCGAGGAAGCCGATGCCGCGCGCCTCGCACCACGGCAGCAGGGACCGCAGCGCCTCCGGCGACCACACCGACAGCTCGGCCTGAACGGCGCTCACCGGGAAGACCTGCTGCACCCGCTCCAGCTGCCGGATCGTCCCGTCGTGCAGCCCCGCCCCCTGCCGCCGCGCCGACCGCGCTCCCACCGCACACAGCCCCAGCGCCCGTACCTTCCCGGCCCGGACCAGCTCCGCCATGGCGCCCCAGGTCTCCTCGACGGGAACCTCCGGATCGGCACGGTGCAGCTGGTAGAGGTCGATGACGTCGGTCTGCAGACGGCGCAGCGAGGCGTCGCAGGCCCGTCTGACGTAGCCGGGACGGCCGTTGGCCACGATGTGCTGGTCCCCGGCCAGCAGCCCCACCTTGGTGGAGACGAACGCCTCCGCCCGCCGCTCCTTCAGGACCCGCCCCAGCAGCAGCTCGTTGGTGAACGGGCCGTACATGTCGGCCGTGTCCAGCAGGGACGACCCCACGTCGAGCGCCCGGTGCACCGTCCTGAGCGACTCGTCGCCCCGCTGCCGCGACGCGCTGTACGCCCAGCTCATCGGCATGCACCCGAGCCCGACGGCCCCCACCGCGAGTGCCGCCGCGCCGATCGTCCTGCGCTCCACCTGGTCGTGACCCTCCCTCGTCAAGGCCACCCCAACCTAACCTCTGCGCCGTCACACCCCTGACATAGCCTCCAGGCCATGACTGCTGACGTGTGGCTGCCCATCCCGCCCGACGAGATCGAGGGGCTCCCCGAGGGCCCCGCCTACCGCTTCTGGGACGGCGCCGAGGACTTCCCCGCGGACCCCGCCGACTGCGCGTTCTACGTCGTGCCCTACATGAAGCCCAGCCCGCTGTGCGTCCGGCCGCTGCCGCGGATGAACTCCGTCCGGGTCGTCCAGACGCTCTCCGCCGGCATCGACCACGTGGAACCGGGGCTGAAGGACCTGCCCGACGGCGTACGGCTGTGCAACGCGCGCGGCGTGCACGAGGCCAGCACCGCGGAACTGGCGCTCGCGCTGATCCTGGCGTCGCTGCGCGGCATCCCCGACTTCGTCCGGGCACAGGGACGAGGGGAGTGGCTGGGCGGGTTCCGGCCCGCGCTGGCCGACCGGACCGTCCTCATCGTGGGGTACGGCTCGATCGGTGCGGCCATCGAGGACCGGCTCGCGCCCTTCGAGGTGGCGCGGGTGGCGCGCGTCGCGCGCTCCGCGCGCACCACGGAGCGCGGGCCGGTGCATCCGCTCACCGACCTGCCCGCCCTGCTCCCGGAGGCGGACGTCGTCGTGCTGTCCACGCCGCTCACCGAGACCACCCGCGGCCTGGCGGACGCGGACTTCCTGGCCCGGATGAAGGACGGCGCGCTGCTCGTCAACGTCGCCCGCGGCCCCGTCGTCGACACCAAGGCGCTCCTCACCGAGCTGGAGAGCCGCCGCATCACCGCCGCCCTCGACGTCACCGACCCCGAGCCGCTGCCCCCGGGCCATCCCCTGTGGCAGGCGCCGGGCGTGCTGATCAGCCCGCACGTCGGCGGGCCGACGACCGCCTTCCTGCCGCGCGCGAAGCGGCTGCTGACGGACCAGTTGCGCCGCTTCGTGAACCGGGAGCCGCTGCGCAACGTGATCCTCACGACGGGCGCGTCCGGCGCGTGACCCGCGCGTCCGGCGCGGCGGCCTCGTGACCGGGCGCCGGGCGCACCCGGCGCGGTGAACAAGCGACGTGTGCGCCCGGCGCATCGGCGGGAACCCGCCCCGTCCGAGCGGCCGGTGCATCCTTCGCACCAAGGAGCGGTGACCCGCTTTCCGCACCGTCCGCAATCTTCCGGGTGCGGTGGGTTCCCGCATATTCCCTGGTCGTCACGGAGAGTAGAGAACCTATGTCCCTGAGTGACGGCACTGGTGTATCGTCCCGACAGGGGCTGCGCCGTGCACCGTTCGGCGCCGGGGATGGACATTTCAGACTGTGAGGGGGGCGACGGGCGATGCACGGCCTATGGACGAACGATCCGACGCGGCGGGGCCGCCGGCGGCGACCCCCGCGCACGGCCGCGCGCAGGCGCGGCCACCGCGACCACCACAGCCACAGCCATCACCAGCGCAGGCCGAACAGCCGCAGGCGGCACGCCCAGGGGGCGCTGCCGGACCCGCGGGACCCGGCAGCGGCGCGGACCGGGAGGACCCGGTGAGCTCGCCACCTTCCGCCCCCGCACCCGCCCTCGACGGCGCGCTGCGCTCGCAGCAGGCGCCGGGCGCCCCGCCGGCCCGGGCCGGCGGCACGTACCTGGGCCGGCAGCTCGCCGTCGCCCTGCTCTGCGCGGCGTACGCGATCGGTTCGGCGTTCGGCTGGGGGTCCGAACGACTCGCCGTGATCATGGGCGACTTCGGGCTGGCTGCCGCGGCGGGCGCCGCAGCCGTCTCGTGCTTCGTCCACGCGCGCAGGAACCGGGTCCGCTTCCGGGCCGCCTGGCTGATGTTCGCCCTCTCCTCGGCGATGGCCTGCCTGGGCAACCTGGTCTGGGGCTGGTACGAGGCCGTCCTCGTGCGGCCCGTGCCCCACCCCAGCTACGCGGACCTGTTCTTCCTGTGCTTCGCGCCGCCCGCGATCGTCGGGCTGCTGGTACTCGCCAAGCGGCCCATGACGAAGGCCGGCTGGGTCTGCCTGGGTCTCGACGCCTGGCTGATCGGCGGCTCCCTGCTGACGCTGGCCTGGAGCCTGGCGCTGGAGCAGGCCGCGCGGGCCGACGGGTCCAGCGTGGCGCACATCGCGCTGGCGCTGGCGTACCCGCTGCTCGACATCGCCCTGATCAGCATGGTGCTCGCGCTGCACTTCCGCCGCGCGCCGGTGTACCGCTCCAGGGTCAACACCGCGATCGGCGCCCTCGCCCTGACCGTGATGTGCGACGCCCTGTTCACGTCACCGCTGCTGCACGGCAGCTACCGTTCCGGCCAGTTGCTGGACGCCGGCTGGTTCGCCGGCTCCCTGCTGCTCGCCTACGCCCCCTGGGCCCCGCCGGGCCGTGGACGGCCACCGCACGAGGAAGCGCCCGCCGGGCACACGTGCGGGGTGCGCGAGCACCCGTCCGGCCGGCCCGCCACGGGACACCCGCCCGCGCCCGCGCCGGGCGGCGACCACGGCCGCTACCCGGCCGCCCGGCCCATCGCCGGGTCGCTGGCCGCGCTCACGCCGTACCTCGCCGCCGCGGTCTGCACGCTGGGGATCCTCTACAACGTCCTCAACGGCCGCAGCGTCGACCGCGTGGTGCTGCTGACCGGCGGCACGGTCGTCCTCGCCCTCGTCGCGCGCCAGGGCATCATGCTGCTCGACAACATCACCCTCACCCAGGAACTGGCCGAGAAGGAGAACCACTTCCGCTCCCTGGTGCAGGGCTCCAGCGACGTCATCATGATCGCCGCGCCCAGCGGCATCCTCCGGTACGTCTCCCCGGCCGCCGCCGGCGTCTACGGCCGCCCCGCGGAGGAACTGGTCGGCACGGAACTGGCCGGTCTCATCCACCCGGACGACCTGGGCTGCGTGGTGCACGAGGTGCGCCGCTTCCTCGCCGCCGACCCGGTCGAGGAACCCACCACCCGCATCGAGTGCCGCTTCCGCTCGGGCGACGGCGGCTGGCTCAACGTCGAGTCGACCGTCAACCGCCACCACGGCGGCCTGATCTTCAACAGCCGGGACGTGACCGAACGCGTGCGCCTCCAGGCGCAGCTCCAGCACAACGCCGAGCACGACCCGCTCACCGACCTGCCCAACCGCGCCCTGTTCACCAAGCGCGTCCAGCAGGCCCTCTCCGGCCGCCGCGCCTCGGACCGGGGCGCCGCCCTGCGCGGCACGGCCGTGCTCTTCATCGACCTGGACGGCTTCAAGGCCGTCAACGACACCATCGGGCACCAGGCCGGGGACGAACTGCTCGTCCAGGCCGCCCGCAGACTCCAGGAGGCGGTCCGCCAGGGCGACACCGCCTCCCGGCTGGGCGGCGACGAGTTCGCGGCCCTCATCGCCGGGGACGGCACCCGCGACCGGGCCGCCCGCGAGCGGCACATCCTGGAACTCGCCGACCGCCTCAGGGTGACGCTGTCACAGCCTTACCTCATCGACGGCAACGATGTCCGCGTCAACGCCTCCATCGGGGTGGCCTTCGCCGAGCCCGGCCTCGGCGCGGGCGAACTGCTGCGCAACGCCGACCTGGCGATGTACCGCGCCAAGGCGGGCGGCAAGGGCCGCGTCGAGCTGTACCAGCCGCAGATGCAGCAGGACGTCGTCCGCAAGGCCGAACTGGCCACGCGGCTGCGGGCCGCCCTGCACGACGGCGAGTTCGCCCTGCTGCACCAGCCGGTGGTCTCCCTCCAGGACGGCCGGATCACGTCGGTCTGCGCGCAGGCGCGCTGGCGCTCCTCGCAGGGGGTGCTCTTCACCCCCGCCGAGTTCCTGCGCGTGGCCGAGGACGGCGACAAGACCGCCGAACTGGACCGCTGGATTCTCCGGGAGGCCATCGAGCAGGCCGCCGAACGCGCGGCGGCCGGGCTGTCGGTGCCCGTGGCCGTCCGCCTCGGCGCCCGCCGCCTGCTGGACCGCTCGACGCCGTTCGGCTCCGTCGAGGCCCTGCTCACCCGGCACGGCCTGCCGCCCGGCTCCCTGGTGATCGAAGTGTGCGACATCGACCCCCGGGTCGGCCTGGAGGAGCTGGAGCGCCGCCTGAACGCCCTCAAGCGGGTCGGCGTACGGATCACGCTGGACGGCTTCGGCAGCGGCTACGCGGCGGTCACCGCGCTCCGGCGGCTTCCCCTCGACGCCCTCAAGCTGGACCGGAGCCTGGTCGAGGGCGTCGTGGAGTCGGCCCGGCTCTACAAGATCACAAGTGGTCTGCTCCGTATCGCCGCCGACCTCGGGCTGACGTCCGTGGCCGAGGGGGTGGACCTGCCCGAGCAGGCCGTCGCCCTGCGCGCGATGGGCTGCACCCACGGGCAGGGCATGGCCTTCTCCGGGCCGCTGGACGAGCACCGGCTGCGCCGGGCGCTGGGCACCGGCCCCTACCCGCTGCCGCACGGTCCGGCCGGTCCTGCCCTCACGGGGAGCGGCGGTGCGGTGATGTACGCCGGCGGGGTGACCAACGGGGTGGCCAAGGGGATGACGGGCACGGTCGGAAAGGGCCGGCCCGGCGCCGTGGCCGGCGGGGTCGCCGGCGGCGTCACCAGCAACGTTCCGGCCGTCTTCACCGGTGGCACACCCCTTCGTTCACATAATGAGACTCCCGTCCCACCCACTTGACAGTGAGTGCGTGCCGGGGGGAGGGTCAGTGCCATGCGCACCCGAATTCTCGTACTTGGACAGCGCGTCGGCTGAAGCTGGTGACGTCCGGACCGACCCGGAACCCCAGCGACCCACACCCGGCGCGCTCCCCTCGCTTGCCTTATGGCACGAGGGGTTTTTTGTTGCACCAGCACCTGCCGAACCGCGGTCACCCACCGCGCAAACTTCGCGAAAACCCTCAGCACCGAGAAGAGAATGCCGATGACCGAGCAGGCCACCGGGGCCCCTCATCCGCAGCCGCGGCCCCGATCCGGAGGACAGCAGTCCGCGCCCGTCGAGCACGTCACGGGTGCGCAGTCCCTCATCCGCTCTCTCGAGGAGGTCGGCGCCGACACGGTATTCGGCATTCCCGGTGGCTGCATCCTTCCGGCGTACGACCCGCTGATGGACTCCACCCGCGTCCGCCACGTCCTGGTCCGCCACGAGCAGGGTGCGGGCCACGCCGCCGAGGGGTACGCGCTCGCCACCGGCAAGGTCGGCGTCTGCATGGCGACCTCGGGACCCGGCGCCACCAACCTGGTCACCCCGATCGCCGACGCCCACATGGACTCGGTGCCGCTGGTCGCGATCACCGGCCAGGTCGCCTCCAAGGCGATCGGCACGGACGCCTTCCAGGAGGCGGACATCGTCGGCATCACCATGCCGATCACCAAGCACAACTGGCTGGTCACCAACGCCGACGACATCCCGCGGGTCATCGCGCAGGCCTTCCACGTCGCCTCCACCGGCCGTCCCGGCCCGGTCCTGGTCGACATCGCCAAGGACGCCCTCCAGGCGAAGACCACCTTCTCCTGGCCGCCGGTGATGGACCTGCCCGGCTACCGCCCGGTGACCAAGCCGCACGCCAAGCAGATCCGCGAGGCGGCCAAGCTGATCACCTCCGCCAAGCGGCCGGTCCTCTACGTCGGCGGCGGCGTTCTCAAGGCCCGGGCCACCGCCGAGCTGAAGGTCCTCGCCGAGCTGACCGGCGCCCCCGTCACCACCACCCTGATGGCGCTCGGCGCGTTCCCCGACAGCCACCCGCTGCACGTGGGGATGCCGGGCATGCACGGTGCGGTCACCGCCGTCACCGCGCTGCAGAAGGCCGACCTGATCGTCGCCCTCGGCGCCCGCTTCGACGACCGCGTCACCGGCAAGCTGGACAGCTTCGCCCCGTACGCCAAGATCGTCCACGCCGACATCGACCCGGCGGAGATCGGCAAGAACCGCGCCGCCGACGTGCCGATCGTCGGTGACGCCCGCGAGGTCATCGCCGACCTGATCCAGGCCGTCCAGAAGGAGCACAGCGAGGGCCACACGGGCGACTACAGCGCCTGGTGGAAGGACCTCAGCCGCTGGCGCGAGACCTACCCGCTCGGCTACGACCGGCCCGAGGACGGCTCGCTGTCCCCGCAGGCGGTCATCGAGCGCATCGGACAGCTCGCCCCCGAGGGCACGATCTTCGCGGCGGGCGTCGGCCAGCACCAGATGTGGGCCGCCCACTTCATCCAGTACGACAAGCCCGCCACCTGGCTCAACTCCGGCGGCGCCGGGACCATGGGCTACGCCGTCCCGGCCGCCATGGGCGCCAAGGCCGGCGCGCCGGACAGGACCGTCTGGGCGATCGACGGCGACGGCTGCTTCCAGATGACCAATCAGGAGCTCGCCACCTGCGCCCTGAACAACATCCCGATCAAGGTGGCCGTCATCAACAACGGCGCCCTCGGGATGGTCCGCCAGTGGCAGACCCTGTTCTACAACCAGCGCTACTCCAACACCGTCCTGCACTCCGGCCCCGACGACGTCAACCCCGAGGCCCGGGGCACCCGCGTCCCCGACTTCGTGAAGCTGTCGGAGGCCATGGGCTGCTACGCCATCCGCTGCGAGGACCCGGCCGACCTCGACAAGGTCATCGAGGAGGCGAACTCGATCAACGACCGGCCGGTCGTCGTCGACTTCATCGTCCACGAGGACGCGATGGTCTGGCCGATGGTCGCCGCCGGCACCTCCAACGACGAGATCATGGCCGCCCGGGACGTCCGCCCCGACTTCGGCGACGGCGAAGACGACTGAGCGAGGAAGAGCGAGAAGGAAGACCACACATGTCCAAGCACACGCTCTCCGTCCTGGTGGAGAACACCCCCGGCATCCTCGCCCGGATCGCCGCCCTCTTCTCCCGCCGCGGCTTCAACATCGACTCGCTCGCCGTCGGCGTCACCGAGCACCCCGACATCTCCCGCATCACCATCGTGGTGAACGTCGAGGACCTGCCGCTGGAGCAGGTGACCAAGCAGCTCAACAAGCTGGTCAACGTGCTCAAGATCGTCGAGCTGGAGCCGTCGCAGGCCGTGCAGCGCGAACTCGTCCTGGTGAAGGTGCGCGCCGACAACGAGACGCGCTCCCAGATCGTCGAGATCGTCCAGCTCTTCCGCGCCAAGACCGTCGACGTCTCCCCGGAGGCCGTCACCATCGAGGCCACCGGAGGCAGCGACAAGCTGTCCGCCATGCTCAAGATGCTGGAACCGTACGGCATCAAGGAACTGGTCCAGTCCGGCACCATCGCGATCGGCCGCGGCGCCCGTTCGATCACGGACCGCTCGCTGCGCGCCCTCGACCGCACCGCCTGACACGCCCCGCGGGCGGCTTGCCTGCCGCCCGCATCCCGAGACCCCCGAACTTCCCTTCCCCTCACCGGCATACGGTGGGACGCAACACCTGCACACAAGGAGAGAACCCAAAGTGGCCGAGCTGTTCTACGACGCCGACGCCGACCTGTCCATCATCCAGGGCCGCAAGGTCGCGGTCATCGGGTACGGCAGCCAGGGCCACGCCCACGCCCTGTCGCTGCGCGACTCCGGCGTCGACGTGCGCGTCGGTCTGCACGAGGGCTCCAAGTCCAAGGCCAAGGCCGAGGAGCAGGGCCTGCGCGTGGTGAGCCCCGCCGAGGCCGCCGCCGAGGCCGACGTCATCATGATCCTCGTCCCGGACCCGATCCAGGCCCAGGTCTACGAGGAGCACATCAAGGACAACCTGAAGGACGGCGACGCCCTGTTCTTCGGCCACGGCTTCAACATCCGCTTCGGCTTCATCAAGCCCCCGGCCGGCGTGGACGTCTGCATGGTCGCCCCGAAGGGCCCGGGCCACCTGGTCCGCCGCCAGTACGAGGAGGGCCGCGGCGTTCCCTGCATCGCCGCCGTCGAGCAGGACGCCACCGGGAACGCCTTCGCGCTGGCCCTGTCGTACGCCAAGGGCATCGGCGGCACCCGCGCCGGTGTCATCAAGACCACCTTCACCGAGGAGACCGAGACCGACCTGTTCGGCGAGCAGGCCGTCCTGTGCGGCGGCACCGCCGCGCTGGTGAAGGCGGGCTTCGAGACCCTGGTCGAGGCCGGCTACCAGCCGGAGATCGCCTACTTCGAGTGCCTGCACGAGCTGAAGCTGATCGTGGACCTCATGTACGAGGGCGGCCTGGAGAAGATGCGCTGGTCGGTCTCCGAGACCGCCGAGTGGGGCGACTACGTCACCGGTCCGCGCATCATCACCGACGCCACCAAGGCGGAGATGAAGAAGGTCCTCGCCGAGATCCAGGACGGCACCTTCGCCAAGAACTGGATGGACGAGTACCACGGCGGCCTGAAGAAGTACGACGCGTACAAGCAGCAGGACTCCGAGCACCTGCTGGAGACCACCGGCAAGGAGCTGCGCAAGCTCATGAGCTGGGTGAACGACGAGGCGTGAGCCTGACGGCCGAAGGGGCCGGAGCGCATTGCTCCGGCCCCTTCGGCGAACCCGGACGACGCCGGGCACCCGGCGTTGTCCAACCCGTCCAGCCCCGGACGGGTGATCCTTCCGAAGCGGCGTAAGACGATGCCCCCGGCGCCACTACACTGCTGCACAACAAACGCGTCAGGCCCACAGCGTCGTGCGTCTTCCACGCGGCTAGCCAACCTCCACCGCCTGCGGCCGTCGGGACGGCCGTCCGCATTGGACTTGTGAGGACCTCACGTGAGCTCGAAACCCGTCGTACTCATCGCTGAAGAGCTGTCGCCCGCGACTGTGGACGCGCTTGGCCCGGACTTCGAGATCCGCCGCTGCAACGGGGCGGACCGGGCGGAACTGCTCCCCGCCATCGCCGACGTGGACGCGATCCTGATCCGTTCGGCCACCAAGGTCGACGCCGAGGCGATCGCCGCCGCGAACAGGCTGAAGGTCGTCGCGCGCGCCGGCGTCGGCCTGGACAACGTCGACGTCTCCGCCGCCACCAAGGCCGGCGTGATGGTCGTCAACGCCCCCACCTCCAACATCGTGACCGCCGCCGAGCTGGCCTGCGGCCTCCTCCTCGCCACGGCCCGCAACATCCCGCAGGCCAACGCCGCGCTGAAGAACGGCGAGTGGAAGCGCAGCAAGTACACGGGCGTCGAGCTGGCGGAGAAGACCCTCGGTGTCGTGGGTCTGGGCCGGATCGGCGCCCTCGTCGCGCAGCGCATGTCGGCCTTCGGCATGAAGGTCGTCGCCTACGACCCCTACGTGCAGCCCGCGCGGGCCGCGCAGATGGGCGTGAAGGTGCTGTCGCTGGACGAGCTGCTGGAGGTCTCCGACTTCATCACCGTCCACCTGCCCAAGACCCCCGAGACGCTCGGCCTGATCGGCGACGAGGCGCTGCGCAAGGTCAAGCCGACCGTCCGCATCGTCAACGCCGCGCGCGGCGGCATCGTCGACGAGCAGGCGCTGTACGCGGCGCTGAAGGAGGGCCGCGTCGCGGGCGCCGGCCTGGACGTGTACGCCAAGGAGCCGTGCACCGACTCGCCGCTGTTCGAGTTCGACCAGGTGGTGTGCACCCCGCACCTCGGCGCCTCCACCGACGAGGCGCAGGAGAAGGCCGGTATCGCCGTCGCCAAGTCGGTGCGCCTCGCGCTCGCCGGCGAGCTGGTCCCGGACGCGGTGAACGTGCAGGGCGGTGTCATCGCCGAGGACGTCAAGCCGGGTCTGCCGCTCGCCGAGCGCCTCGGCCGGATCTTCACCGCGCTCGCCGGTGAGGTCGCGGTCCGCCTCGACGTCGAGGTGTACGGCGAGATCACCCAGCACGACGTGAAGGTGCTGGAGCTGTCCGCGCTCAAGGGCGTCTTCGAGGACGTCGTCGACGAGACGGTGTCCTACGTCAACGCGCCGCTGTTCGCGCAGGAGCGCGGCGTCGAGGTGCGGCTGACCACCAGCTCGGAGTCGGCCGAGCACCGCAACGTCGTCACCGTGCGCGGCACCCTCGCCGACGGCGAGGAGGTGTCGGTCTCCGGCACGCTGGCCGGTCCCAAGCACGTCCAGAAGATCGTCGCCGTCGGCGACTACGACGTGGACCTCGCGCTCGCCGACCACATGGTGGTGCTGCGCTACGAGGACCGTCCCGGCGTCGTCGGCACCGTCGGCCGCATCCTCGGCGAGGCGGGCATCAACATCGCCGGCATGCAGGTCGCCCGCGCGGCGGCCGGCGGCGAGGCGCTGGCGGTGCTGACCGTCGACGACACGGTGTCCCCCGGGGTGCTGGGCGAGGTCGCCGCGGAGATCGGCGCGACGTCGGCCCGGTCGGTCAACCTGGTCTGAGGCGACCACTCCCGCGGGGTCGCCGTCCCCGGGCCCCCGCTTCGGCCCTGAACGGGCCCCGTCCTCACGCGCTCACACGCCGGACGGGCTGACCACGTCAGCCCGTCCGGCGTTTTCCGTGTCCGCGGCCTCGCGCACCCGGATGCCGCGCAGCGCGCGCGCCGCCGGTACCGCCGCGGCCAGCAGCAGCACCGCCCCCGCGATCGCCGCGCCGCGCATCCCGCTGGTGAACGCCTCCCGCGCCGCCGTCGCCAGCGCCTGGCCCGCGGGCTGAGGCAGTTGCCCGGCGACCGCCAGCGCGCCGCCCAGGGTCTCCCGGGCCGCGTCCGGTGCCGAGGCCGGCATCGCGTGGTGGTAGACGGCCGTGCCGATGGAGCCGAGGACCGCCATGCTCAGGGCGCCGCCGAACTCCGTTCCGGTCTCCATGAGGGAGGAGGCCGTCCCGGCCTTCTCGACCGGGGCGGTGCCGAGGGCCAGGTCGGTCAGCTGGGACATCACGGCGACGATGCCGGCGGCCATGACACCGCACGCGGCCAGCACCAGCCACAGGGAGCCGGTGTCCGCCAGGGCCAGCAGCGCGTAGCCGCACGCCGCGACGACGAAGCCGCCCGCGACGACGTACGCCCGCTCCACGCCCCGCTGGACCAGCCGCATGGCGAGCGGTGCCGCGAAGCCGATGGGCACCGAGGGCAGCAGGGCCCACAGCGCCGCCTCCAGCGCGCTCTTGTCCAGGACGGACTGGATGTACTGGGTGGTGAAGTACGAGGAGCCCATCATCCCGAAGGCCGACACCAGGTTGAGGACGACCGCCGGGGTGAAGCCGTGGCCGCGGAACAGCACCGGTGAGATCAGCGGGGACGCCGTGGTGCGCTGACGGTGCACGAACAGGGCGCCGAACAGCAGGCCGACCGTCACCGACATGACGTAGCGCACGTGCCAGCCCTCGGACGGGATCTCCTTCAGGCCGTAGACCAGGGGCAGGACGGCGGCCATCGACAGCGGCACGCTCGGCAGGTCGAAGCGGCCGGGGTGCGGGCTCTTCGACTCCGGCAGCAGGACCGGGCCGAGGACCAGCAGCAGGGCCATCGCGGGCAGGTTGACCAGGAAGACCGAGCCCCACCAGAAGTACTCGACCAGGACACCGCTCATCACCGAGCCCAGCGCGATGCCCGCGGTCATCACGCCGGACCACAGCCCGATGGCCTTCGCGCGCTGTCCGGGGTCCGTGAACATCGTGCGGACCAGGGCCATCGTCGAGGGCATCAGGGTCGCGCCGCCGATGCCGAGCACCGCGCGGGCGGCGATCAGCGTCTCGGCGCTGTTCGCGTACGCCGCCACCAGCGAGGCGGCGCCGAAGGCCGCCGCGCCGATCAGCAGGAGCCTGCGGCGGCCGATGCGGTCGCCCAGCGAGCCCATCGTCATCAGCAGACCGGCCAGCACGAACGCGTAGATGTCGAAGATCCACAGCTGTTGGGTGCCGGTGGGTTCGAGGTCGGCGCTGATGGCCGGGATCGCGAAGTAGAGGACGGAGACGTCCATCGAGACCAGCAGCAGCGGAAGCATCAGCACGGCGAGGGCGGTCCATTCGCGGCGCCCGGCGCGGGGTGGGTTCGTCGTCATGCCCGGGACTGTACGCACGTCTTATACGCCTGTCTAGTACGGCCGTATA
The DNA here is from genome assembly GCF_040628835.1 of Streptomyces sp. NPDC006134. NCBI lineage: Bacteria > Bacillati > Actinomycetota > Actinomycetes > Kitasatosporales > Streptomycetaceae > Streptomyces > Streptomyces sp. NPDC006134. Next base: position 52,016 of record NZ_JBEXTV010000009.1, read on the forward strand.
AGACGTGCGTGTGGGACGGGTGTATGGACCGAGGGGTAGGGTGACTCCATGGGACACCGTGAGGATCTGCTCGACGGCGCCAAGCGCTGCCTGCTGCGGAAGGGGTTCGCGCGGACGACCGCGCGGGACATCGTCAAGGAGTCGGGGACCAACCTCGCGTCGATCGGTTACCACTACGGCTCCAAGGACGCGCTCCTCGCGCAGGCGTACGTGTCGCTGGTCGAAGGGCTGGGTGACGCCTTCGAGGGTGACCGGTCCGTGCTGGACGACACCGAACCCGGCTCGGTCGAGCGCTTCCAGCGGGTCTGGTCGAACATCATCGACACGATGCGGGAACCCGGCAGCGTGTGGCGGCTCAGCGTGGAGATCCTGGCCATGGGCGACCGGATGCCGGAGGTGCGCGACCATCTCGCGCGGGCCCAGCGGGAGGCCGGGCGGGGGATCGTCCCGCTGCTCATGGGCGGGCGCGAGGAGGACGTCTCGGACGAGACGACGGACACCCTCGGGGCGTTCTACCTGACGCTGATGACGGGTCTCATCGCGCAGTGGACCTTCGACCCGAAGTCCGCGCCCGAGGCCGGGCAGCTCACCGAAGGGCTGCGCCGGGTGATCGAGGCCGCCGGTGCTACAGGCGGTGCGCCTTGAGGGCCATGTGCAGCAGCAGCCGGTCCTCGCCGTCGTCCAGGTCCAGGCCCGTGAGCCGCTCGACGCGGGAGAGGCGGTAGTACAGGGTCTGGCGGTGGATGCCCAGCTCGGCGGCGGTGCGGCCGGCCTGCCCGGCGCGGTCGAGGTAGACCTCGGCGGTGCGGGCCAGTTCGCGGTGGGCGGGGGAGAGCAGGGCCCGTACGGCGGGGTCGTGGGCGGCCGTCGGGGGCAGGGCGGTCAGCAGGCGGAACGGGCCGATCGACGCCCACTCGGCGATGGGCCCGAGCCGCGGCTCGGCCAGCGCCGCGCGCGCCGCCGACGACGCCTCCCGCCAGGCCGCCCCCAGCTCCGCGAGCCCGGTGCGCGCGGCGGCGATCCCGGCGGCGGGGCCGCCCGCACCGGCCGGTCCGCCCGCACCGGCCGGTCCGCCCGCACCGGCCGGTCCACCTGCACCGGTCGATCCGCCCGCACCGGCCGGACCACCCCCGCCGCGCGCCCGCTCCAGCAGCCGCCCCGCCGCCGACACCGCCGGGGCCGGCACGTCCGCCGAGCGGAGCCGGACCAGCAGCGCCAGGGCCGCGCCGGTCCGCCCCGCCGCCCCGGAGGCGTGGGAGGCACCCCCGTCCCACGGCACCGTGCACAGCGCCGTCGCCCCCGGCACCGTACGCACCGACGGGGCGTCGTCCGGGCCCGCCGACGGCCAGGGCGCCACGCACACCACCGTGTGCGGGCCCTCGGCGCGGGCCCCGAGGGCGGTGCGCAGCTCGGCGACGGCCATGTCCCGCTGCCAGCCGCGCTCGGCGGTGAGCACCGCCCGCAGCTCCCGGCTCAGGTCGGCGCCGCGGGTGGCCTCGTCCGCCAGCAGGGCGCCGATCCGGCCGGTCACCTCCATCGCCGCCGCCAGCTGCGGCGCGGTCGGGCCGGGGTCGGTGTCCAGCAGCCAGACGTAGCCGAGGACGACGCCCCGATGACGTACGGGCAGGCAGACGCGGCCCCGCAGGACCCCGGCCTCCGGTGTCGGCGGGATGCGGACCGGGCCCGTCGCGCGGGTGATGCCGAACCCCTCGAACCAGGCCCGCACGGCCGCCGTGGAGCGCCGGGTGAGGATCGAGCGGGCGCGCACCGGGTCCAGCGCCGACGGATCGAGGTCGCCCTCGCTGTCGTAGGCGCCGAAGGCGATCAGTTCGAAGTCGCGGTTCTCCAGGGTCGCGGGGGCGCCCAGCAGCTCCGAGATCTCGTCGACCAGCTCCTGGTACTCACCCCTGAAATCCGACGTCATCCGGGCATTCTGCCGCATGGGAGCAGGGCCTTCATACATCTGTCCGAGAACCGCGGCACGGATGCGTGACAGCTGTAGATGGCCCACGATCGGAGACATCCTTAGGTTTCACGGTGGTTCTCCGTGCCGTCCCCGAAACGTCGGGTGACGGCCCTTGGCGCATGTGTAAGTGGAGGTGCCCCGTGCTGGGTCCCGTGATTCTCGCCGCGTCGCGCAGCGACCGGATGCGACGTCTGGTCTCGGCGGCCCCGGTGACCAAGCCGGTCGTCGACCGCTTCATCCCCGGCGAGACGGTCGACGAGATCCTGCCGATCGTCCAGGAGCTCACCGGCAAGGGCCTGGAGCTGACCATGGACGTCGTCGGCGAGGACATCACCACCCCCGAGCAGGCGGAGGCCGCCCGGGACGCCTACCTGGAGCTGATCGACCGCCTCAAGCCGCTGGAGCTCGGCACCCGCGCCGAGATGTCGGTGAAGCTGTCCATGTTCGGCCAGGCGCTGGACGGCGGCCACGAGCTGGCCCTGAAGAACGTCCGTCCGGTGGTCGAGGCCGCCGCCGGGATCGGCACCACGGTCACCCTCGACGCCGAGGACCACACGACCCTCGACTCGATGTTCGCCATCCACGACGAGCTGCGGAAGGACTTCCCGCAGACCGGCTGCGTCATCCAGTCCTACCTCTTCCGCACCGAGGCCGACGCGCGCCGCCTCGCCGCCAACGGCTCTCGCGTACGGTTGGTGAAGGGCGCCTACAAGGAGCCCGCCGAGGTCGCGTACCAGCACAAGCACGAGATCGACAAGGCGTACGTGCGCATCCTGCGGACGCTGATGGAGGGCGACGGCTACCCGATGATCGGGTCCCACGACCCGCGTCTGATCGCCATCGGCCAGGAGCTCGCCCACCGCGCCGGGCGCAAGCTCGACGAGTACGAGTTCCAGATGCTGTACGGCATCCGCAGCGAGGAGCACCTGCGGCTGGCCGCCGAGGGTCACCGCATGCGCGTCTACACCGCGTACGGCACCGACTGGTACGGCTACTTCATGCGCCGTCTGGCGGAGAAGCCGGCGAACCTGCGCTTCTTCGCCCGCTCGATGGTCACCAAGGGCTGAGCCCGCCACCGCCCGCAACACCGCTCAAGATCAAGGAGTTCGGTACCCATGGACGCTGTGACCCAGGTCCCCACCCCCGTCAACGAGCCGGTGCACGGCTACGCCCCCGGCTCGCCCGAGCGCGCCCGCCTGGAGGCCAAGCTCAAGGAGCTGGCCGACAACCCGATCGAGCTGCCCTGCACCATCGGCGGCGAGCGGCGCATGGGCGGCGGCGAGGAGTTCCAGGTCGTCCAGCCGCACAACCACAAGGCCGTCCTCGGCACCTACCGCAACGCCACCCAGCAGGACGCCCAGGACGCCATCGACGCCGCCCTGGCCGCCGCCCCGGCCTGGCGCGCGATGTCCTTCGACGACCGCGCGGCGATCATCCTGCGCGCCGCCGAGCTGCTGACCGGCCCGTGGCGCGAGACCCTGGCCGCCTCCACCATGCTCGGCCAGTCCAAGACCGCCCAGCAGGCCGAGATCGACACCCCCTGCGAGCTGGCCGACTTCTGGCGCTTCAACGTCCACTACGCCCGCCAGATCCTGGCCGAGCAGCCCCCGGCCAACTCCCCGGGCGTGTGGAACCGCCTCGACCACCGCCCGCTGGAGGGCTTCGTCTACGCGATCACGCCGTTCAACTTCACGGCGATCGCCGCCAACCTGCCCACCGCGCCCGCCCTCATGGGCAACGTGGTGGTCTGGAAGCCGTCCCCGACGCAGACCCACGCCGCCGTGCTGACCATGCGGCTGCTGGAGGAGGCCGGTCTGCCCAAGGGCGTCATCAACCTCGTCACCGGCGACGGCCTGGAGGTCTCCGAGGTCGCCCTGAACCACCGCGACCTCGCCGGCATCCACTTCACCGGCTCGACCAAGACCTTCCAGTACCTGTGGAAGACGGTCGGCAACAACATCGAGAAGTACCGCGCCTACCCGCGCCTGGTCGGCGAGACCGGCGGCAAGGACTTCGTCGTCGCCCACCCGAGCGCCGACCGCGCCGTCCTCAAGACCGCCCTGACCCGCGGTGCCTTCGAGTACCAGGGCCAGAAGTGCTCCGCCACCTCCCGCGCCTACATCCCGGCCTCCCTCTGGAACGACGGCTTCAAGGAGGAGTTCGCGGCCGAGGTCGACGGCATCGCCATGGGCGACGTCACCGACCTGTCGAACTTCATCGGCGCCGTCATCGACGAGCGGTCCTTCGCCAAGAACAAGGCCGCCATCGACCGCGCCCAGGCCGACCCCGCCTGCACCATCGTCGCCGGCGGCAGCTACGACGACTCGGTGGGCTGGTTCGTCCGCCCGACCGTCATCGAGTGCACCGACCCGGAGAACGAGGTCTTCCGCACCGAGTACTTCGGCCCGATCCTCGCCGTGTACGTCTACGAGGACGAGAAGTACGACGAGATGCTGACCCAGATGGAGTCGGTCTCCGACTACGCCCTGACCGGCTCGGTCATCGCCAACGACCGCGCGGCGGCGGCGTACACGATGGAGAAGCTGCGCTACGCGGCCGGCAACTTCTACATCAACGACAAGTCGACCGGCGCCGTCGTCGGCCAGCAGCCCTTCGGCGGCGGCCGTGCCTCCGGCACCAACGACAAGGCCGGCGCCCCGCAGAACCTGATGCGCTGGACCCTGACCCGCGCCATCAAGGAGACGCTGGTCCCGCCGACCGACTACACCTACCCGCACATGGGCTGACGCCCACCGGGCGGTGACGGGCCGGGTCCCTCCTCGGGGCCCGGCCCGTTCGCGTGCCCGGCCGGGGGCGGACCGGCGGCCACGGCGCGGGCACCCGCCAGGCCCCCGGCGACCGGGGCGGGCCGGACTCCGGCCGACGCGACGGCGATGTCCCCCGACTTCTGCCCGTACGGAGAAATCGCAGGTCAGCGTGGTGTGACGCACTCCACCGTCTCAGATAGTAGGAAGTCCGAGTAATTGTGGAGACAGACGCTCCGCACTCCCTTAGTTTTGTAAGAGCCGAACGTCTCGCTCGACCCAGCGAATGGCGGTCGTGAGCCGGGCCCCACGCAGGCGACACCTGCGGGCCCACCGCTCCCCGCCCCTTCCGGCGTCTCGAATCGAAACCCGTCTTCCGTGTCACCCCGTGTGCCGAAGGAGTCGATCACCCATGCCCGAGACGACCGTCCGCCGCCGAGTCCGCCACGCCTCCCGCACGAGCGAGTCCGACCGCAAGAACGCCGCCGCCGCCCTCCAGCGCGCCCTCGACCGCCGGGACAACGGCGGAGAGACCGGTCACTGAGCCGCCCCGTCGCCACCGACGCGCCGGTGTCCGCATGGCGGACACCGCGTGTCAGCCTCTGGGACGAGGAGTAGGGTGCTGCGCATGTCGGCAAGCTCTCGCATCCTCAATCTCGCAGTGATCCCCGGTGACGGCATCGGCCAGGAGGTCGTGGCCGAAGGCCTGAAGGTCCTCTCCGCCGTCCTCCCGCAGGATGTGAAGCTGGAGACCAAGGAGTACGACTTCGGCGCCAAGCGCTACCACGCCACCGGTGAGACCCTCACCGACGCCGACCTCGACGCCCTCAAGCGGCACGACGCCATCCTGCTCGGCGCCATCGGCGACCCGTCGGTGCCCTCCGGCGTCCTGGAGCGCGGCTTCCTGCTCAAGCTCCGCTTCGCCTTCGACCACCACGTCAACCTGCGCCCGAGCAAGCTCCTGCCCGGCGTGGCCACCCCGCTCGCCGGCCAGCCGGAGATCGACTTCGTCGTCGTCCGCGAGGGCACCGAGGGCCCGTACACCGGCAACGGCGGCACCATCCGCAAGGGCACGCCCCACGAGGTCGCCACCGAGGTGTCCGTCAACACGGCCTACGGCGTCGAGCGCGTCGTCCGCGACGCCTTCGCCCGCGCCCAGGCCCGCCCCCGCAAGAAGCTCACGCTGGTCCACAAGAACAACGTGCTGACCTTCGCGGGCCACCTGTGGACGAACATCTTCGACAAGGTGGCCGAGGAGTACCCCGAGGTCACCACCGAGTACATCCACGTCGACGCGGCGACGATCTTCCTCGTCACCCAGCCCGAGCGCTTCGACGTCATCGTCACCGACAACCTCTTCGGCGACATCATCACCGACCTCGCCGCGGCCGTCTCCGGCGGCATCGGCGTCGCCGCGAGCGGGAACATCAACCCCTCCGGCGAGTTCCCGTCCATGTTCGAGCCGGTCCACGGCTCCGCCCCGGACATCGCCGGCCAGGGCAAGGCCGACCCCACCGCCACGGTCCTGTCCGTCGCCCTGCTGCTGCGCCACCTCGGCTACGAGGCCGAGGCGGCCCGCATCGAGGACGCCGTCGCCGCCGACCTCGGCGAGCGCGCCGGGCTCCCCGCCCGCAGCACCTCCCAGATCGGCGACGCGCTCGCCGTACGAGTAGCCGGCTGACCCGACTGCTCGAACTCACCCTCTCGAAGCCGCCGGGTCCCTCGCACAGAAGGCACCCGGCGGCTTCCCCCTGTCCCCGCCGGGTGCGACCATCGACCCCTGGGCCGCCCTCACCCCGTTTCATCCGCGGACGAGCCGCGCGCGATAATCGAACGCGGAGCCGCGACATGAGGGAATGCTCGGACGTCCTACCACTGGCCACCGGCCGTACGGGCGTGAGCGCGGCCCGTCACGACAACCGGTGAAGGACATCCATCCATGACGACGCCCACGATCGAGCTCAAGCCCTCCGCCCACCCGCTCCCCGCCGCGGAGCGCGAGGCGATCCTCGCCAGCCCCGGGTTCGGCCGCCACTTCACCGACCACATGGTGACGATCAAGTGGTCCGAGGGCCGCGGCTGGCACGACGCGCAGCTCGTTCCGTACGGGCCGATCTCCCTCGACCCCTCCTCCCACGTCCTGCACTACGGGCAGGAGATCTTCGAGGGGCTGAAGGCCTACCGCCAGCCCGACGGCTCGGTCGCGCTCTTCCGCCCGGAGGCCAACGCCCGCCGCTTCCGCAGCTCCGCCCGCCGCATGGCCATGGCCGAGCTGCCCGAGGAGCTCTTCATCGCGGCCCTGGACGCGCTGCTGACCCAGGACGCCGACTGGGTCCCGCCGCACGGCGGCGAGGAGTCCCTCTACCTGCGCCCGTTCATGTTCGCCTCGGAGACCGGGCTCGGCGTGCACCCGGCCACCGAGTACCTGTTCCTGCTGATCGCCTCGCCCTCCGGCGCCTACTTCGCCGGCGGCATCAAGCCGGTCACCATCTGGGTCTCCGAGGACCACGTCCGCGCCGTGCCCGGCGGCACCGGCGACGCCAAGACCGGCGGCAACTACGCGGCCTCCCTGCTGCCCCAGGCCGAGGCCGCGGCGCACGGCTGCGACCAGGTCGTCTACCTCGACGCGGTCACCCGCACCAAGGTCGAGGAGAGCGGCAGCATGAACATCGCCTTCGTCTACGGCGACCGGATCGTCACCCCCGAGCTGACCGGCTCCATCCTGGAGGGCATCACCCGCGACTCCCTCCTCCAGGTCGCCCGCGACCTCGGCTACACCGCCGAGGAGGGCGTCGTCACCCTTCAGCAGTGGCGCGAGGACGCCGCCTCCGGCGCCCTGACCGAGGTCTTCGCCTGCGGCACCGCCGCCGTGGTCACCCCCATCGGCCACGTCAAGACCAAGAGCGACGCCTGGACCCACGGCGACGGCACGCCCGGCCCGGTCACGATGCGCCTGCGCGAGGCGCTGCTGGGCATCCAGCGCGGCATCGCCGAGGACAAGCACGGCTGGATGCACAAGCTGGGCTGACCCTCACCGGTCCTGACCGACGGGGCCGCCGCGGACACGACGTCCGCGGCGGCCCCGTCGCGTTCTTCGCGGGCGGGCCGGCCTTCCGCTTCCAGCGTGCCGCCCAGCTTTTAGAGCGTTGCTCAATGTGATGTGTGACGGCTTACCTGCGATGCTCTTGGCATGAGGGTCCCTAGGGTTAGAGTGTTGCTCTAACGTGTGGGAGGCAAGGAGGTGCCCGCGTCATGAGACTGACCCCCACGGAACGCGACCGGCTGCTGCTGTTCGGTGCCGCCGAACTGGCCCGCGCCCGCCGGGCCCGCGGCCTGAGGCTGAACGTGCCGGAGGCGACGGCGCTCATCGCGGACACCGTCTGCGAGGCCGCCCGCGACGGGAAGCGGCTCGCCGAGGCCGTCGAGGCGGCGCGGTCCGTGCTCGGACCGGACGACGTGCTGCCCGGCGTCGCGGACGTGGTGACCGAGGTGCACGTCGAGGCCGTCTTCGACGACGGCTCCCGGCTCGCGGTCGTCTCCGACCCCCTCGGGGGCGGGCTGGGCCACGAGGCTCCCGGCGCGCTGCTGCCGGGACCCGAGCACACCGACCCCGAGCCCGTGGTGCGGCTGACCGTCACCAACACCGCGCGCGTGCCCGTCTCGGTCACCTCGCACTTCCACTTCTTCGAGGCCAACCCGCGGCTCGACTTCGACCGTGAGCGGGCCTACGGCATGCGCCTCGCCGTCCCCGCCGGATCGTCCGTGCGCTTCGGGCCGGGCGAGAGCCAGGAGGTCGGCCTCGTGCCGATCGGCGGCGCCCGCATCGCGATCGGCTTCGCCGGTCTCGTCGACGGCCCGCTGGACGCGCCGGGAGCCAGGGAGGAGGCCCTGCGGCGGGCCGCCGCCTGCGGTTACCTCGGCGTACCGGACACCACTGACCAGGAGGCCGCACGATGAGCCGCCCCGGAGGCCACCCCGCCGAAGCCCGCCGCCTCACCCCGTACGAGTACGCGGCCACCCACGGGCCCCGCGCCGGCGACCGCGTCCGGCTGGGCGACTCGGGCCTGACCATCAGGATCGAGTCCGACTCCCAGCGCTACGGCGACGAGTTCCTCGCCGGTTTCGGCAAGACGGCCCGCGACGGACTGCACCTGAAGGCCGCCGCCGTCCGCGAGACCTGCGACGTCGTCATCAGCAACGTCGTCGTGATCGACGCCGTGCAGGGCATCCGCAAGGTGTCCATCGGCATCCGCGAGGGCCGGATCTGCGGCATCGGCCGGGCCGGCAACCCCGACACCCTCGACGGCGTCGACGTCGTCGTCGGCACGGGCACCTCCATCGTGTCCGGCGAGGGCCTGATCGCCACCGCCGGGGCCGTCGACACCCACGTCCACCTGCTGTCGCCGCGCATCATGGAGGCCTCGCTCGCCTCCGGCGTGACCACCGTCATCGGCCAGGAGTTCGGGCCGGTGTGGGGCGTCGGCGTCAACTCGCCGTGGGCGCTGAAGCACGCGTTCAACGCGTTCGACGCCTGGCCCGTCAACATCGGCTTCCTCGGCCGGGGCTCCTCCTCCGACCCGGCGCCGCTGATCGAGGCCCTCGCCGAGGGCGGGGCGAGCGGCTTCAAGGTGCACGAGGACATGGGCGCCCACACCCGCGCCCTGGACACCGCGCTGCGCGTCGCCGAGGAGCACGACGTCCAGGTCGCCCTGCACAGCGACGGCCTCAACGAGTGCCTCTCCGTGGAGGACACCCTGCGCGTCCTGGAGGGCCGCACCATCCACGCCTTCCACATCGAGGGCTGCGGCGGCGGGCACGTCCCCAACGTGCTGAAGATGGCGGGCGTCCCCAACGTCATCGGCTCCTCCACCAACCCCACCCTGCCCTTCGGCCGGGACGCGGTCGCCGAGCACTACGGCATGATCGTCTCCGTCCACGACCTGAAGACCGACCTGCCGGGCGACGCCGCCATGGCCCGTGACCGCATCCGCGCCGGGACGATGGGCGCCGAGGACGTGCTGCACGACCTGGGGGCCATCGGCATCACCTCCTCCGACGCGCAGGGCATGGGCCGCGCCGGCGAGACCGTCCGCCGCACCTTCGCCATGGCCGGGAAGATGAAGGCCGAGCTGGGCCCGATGGAGGGCGACGGCGAGGGCGACGACAACGCCCGCGTCCTGCGCTACATCGCCAAGCTGACCATCAACCCCGCCATCGCCCACGGCCTGTCCCACGAGGTCGGCTCGATCGAGACCGGCAAGCTCGCCGACATCGTGCTGTGGCGCCCGGAGTACTTCGGCGCCAAGCCGCAGCTCGTCCTCAAGGCCGGCTTCCCGGCGTACGGCGTGACCGGCGACCCCAACGCGGCCACCGACACCTGCGAACCCCTCGTGCTCGGCCCGCAGTTCGGCGCGCACGGCGCGACCCCCGCCGACATATCCGTCGCCTTCGTCGCGCAGGCCGCCCTCGACCAGGGCGGCGACCGGATGCCGACCCGCCGCCGCCGGGTCGCCGTCCGCGGCACCCGCGGCATCGGCCCGGCCGACCTGCGCCTGAACTCCCGTACCGGATCGGTCGAGGTCGACCAGCGCACCGGTCTGGTCACCCTCGACGGCGACCCGGTCCGCTCCGAACCGGCCGACTCGGTCTCCCTCAACCGCCTGTACTTCCTCTGAGCGCACGGTTTTTTCCGTCTTCTCCCAAGGACTCTCATGACCACCCCCGCCGCCGACGGCTTCCGCATGCCCCCCGAGTGGGCCCCGCACGAGCGCACCTGGATGGCCTGGCCCGGCCCCAACCCCACCTTCGACGACCCCGAGGACCTCGCCGCCTCCCGCGCCGCCTGGGCGTCGGTCGCCCGCGCGATCCGCCGCTTCGAGCCGGTCACCGTGGTCTGCGGACCCGGCCAGTCCGCCGAGGCGCGGGAACTGCTCGGCCCGGACGTCGACACCGTCGAACGGGACCTCGACGACGCCTGGATGCGCGACATCGGCCCCACGTTCGTCACCGACGGGCGGGAGCTGGCCGCCGTGGACTGGACGTTCAACGGCTGGGGCGCCCAGGAGTGGGCCCGCTGGGACCACGACTCCAAGATCGGCGCGTACGTCGCCGGCCTCGCGGGCGCCCGCACCTACGCCTCGAAGCTGGTCAACGAGGGCGGCGGCATCCACGTCGACGGCGAGGGCACCGTCCTGCTCACCGAGACCGTCCAGCTCGGCCCCGAGCGCAACCCCGGCTGGACCAGGGAGCAGGTCGAGGCGGAGATCCACGCCCACCTCGGCACCAGCAAGGCGATCTGGCTGCCGCGCGGCCTCACCGCCGACTACCCGCCCCACGGCTACGGCACCCTCGGCCACGTCGACATCGTCGCCGCCTTCGCCGGCCCCGGCGTCGTCGTCGCCCACCACCAGCCGGACCCGGCCCACCCCGACCACGAGGTGACGAAGGAGGCCATCGGCATCCTGAGGTCCGCCACCGACGCCCGCGGGCGCCGCCTGGAGGTCGTCGAGGTCGCGGCGCCGACCGTGCTGGAGGCCGACGGCCACTGGGCCGACTACTCCTACATCAACCACTACGTCTGCAACGGCGGCGTCGTGCTGTGCGCCTTCGACGACCCGCGCGACGAACTCGCGGCCGGCATCTTCCGCCGCCTCTACCCCGGGCGGACGGTCACCCTGGTCGACGCGCGTACGATCTTCGCCGGCGGTGGAGGCATCCACTGTGTCACCCAGCAGCAGCCGAAGGTCTAGGAGCCGCAGATGGCCGGTGCGGCACGGCCGCGCAGGAACGCGCCACCGCGCGAGCAGGTCCTGGCCGCCGCCATGGAGATGATCGCCGAACGCGGTCTGGAGAAGCTCACCATGGCGGCGCTCGGCCGCGAGGTCGGCATGAGCAGCGGCCACCTGCTCTACTACTTCGGCTCCAAGGACGAGCTGCTGCTGCGGACCCTGGAGTGGAGCGAGGGCCGCCTCGGCGCCGAGCGCGGCCGGCTGCTCACCCGCGGCGGACCCGCCCGGGAGCGCCTGGACGCCTACGTCGACCTGTACGTCCCCGACGGCCACCGCGACCCGCACTGGACGCTGTGGCTGGAGGTCTGGAACCGCTCGCAGAGCGCTGCCGTCGAATCCGGCGCCCGCGACCGGCAGGCCGCCATCGAGGGCGCCTGGCACCGCGACCTGGTCGCCCTGCTCGCCGAGGGTGTCTCCCGCGGCGAGTTCCGCCCCGTCGATCCCGACCGCTTCGCGACCCGCCTGCGGGCCCTCCTGGACGGCTTCGCCATCCACGTCGCGATCGGACTGCGGGGCACGGACCGGGCGCACGTCCTCGGCCACGTACGGGAGTTCCTGGACGAGTCCCTGCACCCGGACCGCACGGACCGCACGGACACCTGAACACCGGTCCGGGTTGTACGCACATCGGCGGATTGCCCCGGTAGGGGGCGGTGCGGTTGCCTACAGGGAGACCTCGGCGCGGGGCCGGGGGAGAAGCGGCCACGGGGATCAACAGGGATCACGGGGATCAACAGGGATCACAGGGATCACGGGGCCCAGGGGGACAGCAGGGGGAACCATGTTCAGAGCCATGCGTGCGGTGCCGGTCGCGGTGGTCGCGGGGGTGACGATCGCCCTCGCGGCGCCGCCCACCGCCTCGGCCGCACCGGCGCCCGCGCCGTACACGCCGTACACCGTGCCCCTGAGCGTCACGCCGGAGGGCCGGGCGGGGGACGGCGCGTCGCGCGAGGCGGTGATCAGTCGCGACGGCCGGTACGCCGCCTTCGACTCCACGGCCGCCGACCTGCTGCCCGGGGGCGGGGCCGGCGTGTTCGTGCGCGACCTGCGCACGGGACGGCTGGAGCGGCTCGGCGCCGGCCACGGCCCGTCGATCAGCGCCGACGGCCGGTACGTCGCCTACACCACCGACGCCCGGGAGATCGTCCTGCACGACCGGCGCACCGGACGGACGGAGCGGCTCGACGCCGGCGTGCCGGCCACGTCCGGCACCGGGCGCGGCGACGTCTCGCTCAGCGGGAACGCCCGCTACGCGGTCTTCACCTCCGGCGGCCCGTACGACGGGGAGGAGGGCGGCTCCGTCGTCTACCTGCGCGACCGCGTCGCGGGCACCACCGAGCGGATCAGCCACCCGCGCCCCACGTGGGAGCCGCGCAACGCCGACAGCCCGACGGTGAGCGACGACGGCCGCCGGGTCGTCTACGGCCACCGCTACGCCAACGGCCCGCGCGGCGACGACTGGGGCGACGTCTGGATGCTCGACCGCGCCACGGGGGAGCGCACGCAGATCGACCGCTCCCACGACGGCGCGCCGACCGAGCGGGAGTCCCTGGAGCCGTCCCTCAGCGCCGACGGGCGGACGGTCGTCTTCGAGTCGGCCGACCCCCACCTGGTGCCGGACGACACCGACCAGAGCTGGAACGTGTTCGTGCACACCATCGCCACCGGCACCAACCAGCGCCTCCACGGCCCCCAGGGCGGACCCGACGCCGTCCACACCCGCTCCCCGGCCGTGAGCGCCGACGGCCGCCACGTCACCTTCACCTCCAGGCTGGCCGAGCCGGGCAGCACCTGGGGCACGGAGCAGCCCGTCTACGTACGGGACCTGGAGAAGGGCACCACCACCCTGGTCACCCCCGACACCACCGGCGGCACGGCCACGGCCTCGGTCGCCCCGGGCGGGATCGCGGACGGCGCGCGCCGGATCGCCTTCACCTCCTGGGACGCGAGCCTGGTCCCGGGCGGCGACACCAACGACGACTCGGACGCGTTCGTCCGTCACCTGCGGTGACGCACACCTCACCCACGGGTGTGCTCGCATCCTGAGACGGTGCGTGAGCGCGGGGGCCGCCTGTGCCAGACTGCCCCCGTGCTCTCGTTCGCCATGATTATTGGCAGCAGGCGCGCCGGTCCGCAGTGACCGCCACGTACGACCAGGTACGGGCGGACACCGTCGTCCTCGACCCGCGCGCAGACCTCTCGCACCCGCGAGAGGTTTTTCGTTTTCCCGGCCCACCCCAAGCCGGGAAGGGAGCGCGAGGGATCATAGGGGGACGGTGGAGCCGGTCATTCCGGTAGACCGAGATCCCATACAGGAGCCTTGAAGATCATGACCGCACCCAGCGAGCTCGACGATTCGTTCCACGTCTTCGACACCACGCTCCGCGACGGCGCGCAGCGGGAGGGCATCAACCTCACCGTCGCGGACAAGCTGGCCATCGCGCGGCACCTGGACGACTACGGCGTGGGCTTCATCGAGGGCGGCTGGCCCGGTGCCAACCCGCGGGACACGGAGTTCTTCGCCCGTGCCCGGCAGGAGATCGAGTTCCGGCACGCTCAGCTGGTCGCCTTCGGCTCCACCCGCCGCGCCGGCACCACCGCGGCCGAGGACCCGCAGGTCAAGGCGTTGCTGGAGTCCGGCGCCCCGGTGATCACGCTGGTCGCCAAGTCCCACGACCGGCACGTCGAGCTGGCGCTGCGCACCACCTTGGACGAGAACCTGGAGATGGTCCGCGACACCGTCTCCCACCTGCGCTCCCAGGGCCGCCGCGTCTTCGTCGACTGCGAGCACTTCTTCGACGGCTACCGCGCCGACCCGGAGTACGCCAAAGCGGTCGTCCGCACGGCCTCCGAGGCCGGCGCCGACGTCGTCGTCCTCTGCGACACCAACGGCGGCATGCTCCCGGCGCAGATCCACGCCGTGGTCGCCACGGTCCTCGCCGACACCGGCGCCCGCCTCGGTATCCACGCCCAGGACGACACCGGCTGCGCGGTCGCCAACACCCTCGCCGCGGTCGACGCCGGCGCCACCCACGTGCAGTGCACGGCCAACGGCTACGGCGAGCGCGTCGGCAACGCCAACCTCTTCCCGGTCGTGGCGGCGCTGGAGCTGAAGTACGGCAAGAAGGTCCTCCCCGAGGGCAGGCTGCGCGAGACCACCCGCATCTCGCACGCCATCGCCGAGGTCGTGAACCTCACCCCCTCCACCCACCAGCCCTACGTCGGCGTCTCCGCCTTCGCCCACAAGGCCGGCCTGCACGCCTCCGCCATCAAGGTCGACCCCGACCTGTACCAGCACATCGACCCCGAACTGGTCGGCAACGCCATGCGGATGCTGGTCTCCGACATGGCCGGCCGCGCCTCGATCGAGCTGAAGGGCAAGGAGCTCGGCATCGACCTCGGCGGCGACCGGGAACTGGTCGGCCGGGTCGTCGAGCGGGTCAAGGAGCGCGAGCTCAAGGGCTACACCTACGAGGCCGCCGACGCCAGCTTCGAACTCCTGCTGCGCGCGGAGGCCGAGGGCGGGCGGCTGAAGTACTTCGAGGTCGAGTCCTGGCGCGCGATCGTCGAGGACCGCCCCGACGGCACCCACGCCAACGAGGCCACCGTCAAGCTGTGGGCCAAGGGCGAGCGCATCGTCGCCACCGCCGAGGGCAACGGCCCGGTCCACGCCCTCGACCAGGCCCTGCGCGTCGCCCTGGAGAAGATCTACCCGCAGCTCGCCCGGCTGGAGCTGGTCGACTACAAGGTCCGCATCCTGGAGGGCAGGCACGGCACCCAGTCCACGACCCGGGTCCTCATCGCCACCTCCGACGGGCGGGGGGAGTGGTCCACGGTGGGTGTCGGGGACAACGTCATCGCCGCCTCCTGGCAGGCCCTGGAGGACGCCTACACCTACGGGCTGCTGCGGGCCGGGGTGACGCCGGCGCGGTAGGTCTCCCCCTGTCGCAGGCGCCGCTCCCCGGCCGGAGCGCGGCGCCCGCGGGTGCGCGGCGGCCCGCCCGGGTGCCGGACTCCTGTGCGATGGGTGACCTATTTGGGGTAATTTCGGGTAGTTTCTAGGTATGAAGGCCGCGATAGCCACCCGAGGTCCCGCCGGACTGCTGATCGCGCTGGCGATCGCCGTCCTGACCGCCGTGGCCGCCCTGGCCGCCCCGTCCGCGGGGGCCGCCCCGCGCGCCCCCACGGTCACCAGTGTCTCCGCGATCGCCGAGGCCCTGCGCGAGCGGCCCGTGTACGTCGATCCGGCCGCCTCCGCGCTGCTGTCCGAGGGCGAGGCCCAGGCCCTGGCCGACAGGATCGAGGACGCGGACAAGCCGCTCTTCGTGGTGGTGCTCCCGGCCGGCTACCCCACCGAGGACCTCTTCACCGACCTGCGCACGGCGACCGGCGTCACCGGCCTGTACGCGGTCCGGCTCGGCGACCGGTTCGACGCCCGCGCCGATTCCGCGGTGCTGCCGCGCGCGGCCGTGAGCAACCTCGTCGGCAGTGTGCAGGGCGAGGATGCGCGCACCCAGCTCGACGACTTCACCGACCGCGCCCTGGCCAACATGGGCGGCGCGGCGCCGAGCGGCTGGGACGAGGGCGCCGGCGGCGGGGTCTCCACCACCGCGCTGATCACCGCCGGGGCCGTGGTCGTCGCCGGCGGCGCGGGCGCGTACACGCTGGTGCGGCGCAACCGGCGCCGCCACGAGGAGGAGCAGCGGGCCGCCCTGGAGAAGCTGCGGGTCGTGGTGGACGAGGACATCACCGCCTTCGGCGAGGAACTGGACCGCCTGGACTTCCACCCGGCCGAGGCGGGCGCCGACGACGCCATGCGCGCCGACTACGCCCGCGCCCTGGACGCCTACGAACAGGCCAAGACCTTCATGGCCGACGCCGAGAGGCCCGAGGACGTCCGCGCCGTCACCCAGGCCCTGGAGGACGGCCGCTTCTCGCTCGCGCAGCTCGCCGCCCGCCGGGAGGGCCGCCCGCTGCCCCAGCGGCGCCCGCCCTGCTTCTTCGACCCGCGGCACGGCCCGTCGGTCGCCGACGTGACCTGGACCCCGCCGGGCGGCGCCACCCGCGAGGTCCCGGTCTGCGCCGCCGACCAGGCCCGCCTGGCCGACGGCCGAGACCCGATGGTCCGCGAGGTGGACACCGCCTACGGCCGCCGCCCGTACTGGGAGGCCGGCCCCGCCTACGGCCCCTGGGCGGGCGGTTACTTCGGCGGCGGCATCCTGCCCGGCCTGCTGATGGGCACCGTGCTCGGCAGCATGATGGCCACCCCCACGTACGCCGCCGACTACGGCTCCGGCTACGGCGACTTCGGCGGCGGCTACGAGGGCGGCGACGTCTCCGGCGCGGACTTCGACCCCGGTGACTATGGCGGCGGCTTCGGCGACGGGGGCGGCTTCGGCGGCGGTGACTTCGGCGGAGGCGGTGGCGGAGGGGACTTCGGCGGCGGGTTCTGACGGCCCGGCGGGTGCCCCCGTCCCGCCGGGCACCCTCGGTCTCTTCGCCCCCGTCCCCGTCCTCAGCGCGCGGCGGTCCGGCGCGAGGGCAGGGCCACGGCCGCCGTCGCGAGGGCGGCGGCGACGAGACCGGCGCTGACCCACACCGCCGACCGGTAGCCGAACCCGGCGCCGATCGCCGTCCCCCCGAGCCAGGGCCCCAGCGCGGCGCCCACGTTGAACGCGGCCGTGGCGAAGCCGCCGGCCAGCGTGGGGGCGCCGGGAGCGGCGTACAGCGCCTGCGCGATCAGCGTGGAGCCGACGCCGAAGGACAGGGCGCCCTGGACGAGGACCAGCCCGAGCGCCGGGCCGGGCTCCCCGGCGCCGAGCGCGAGGACGCCCCACCCGGCGCACAGCGCGGCCCCGCCCACCGCGAGCACCGGCCCGGGCCGCCGGTCGGCGAACCGCCCGGCGAGAGACACCCCGGCGAACGACCCCGCCCCGAACAGCGCGAGCACCCCCGGCACCCACCGGCCGTCCAGCCCGGCGACCTCGGTGACCAGGGGCGCGAGATAGGTGAACGTGCAGAAGGTCGCCCCGTTCACCAGGGCTCCCAGGAGCAGCGTGACCTGGAGCCGCCTGGCGCGCAGCGACCGCAGTTCACCGCGGAGCGGACCAGGCGCGGTGTCGGCGGCCCCGCCCGGCACCGACCGCGCCACCGCCACCACGGCGGGCACCGACAGCAGCGCCACCGCCCAGAACGCCGAGCGCCAGCCCCACAGCTGCCCCAGCAGCGCCCCCGCGGGCACCCCCGCCACACAGGCCAGGGTGACCCCGCCCAGCAGCATGGACGTGGCCCGCCCCTTGGCGTCCGGCGCGACCATGCCGGCGGCGGTCACCAGGGCCACGGCCAGGAACCCGGCGTTGGCCAGGGCGCCGATCACGCGCGTGGCGAGCAGCACCCCGAAGCTGTCGGTGAGGGCACCGGCGACGTGGACGGCGAGGAAGGTCACCAGGAAGGCCAGCAGCGCGCCCCGCCGGGACCAGCGCCGGCCGAGCCCGGCCATCAGCGGGGCCCCGACCACCATCCCCACCGCGAACGCGGAGGTCAGCGCCCCCGCGGCCGGGACGGAGACCCCCAGGTCCCGGGCGATGTCCGGCACCAGC
Source organism: Streptomyces sp. NPDC006134 (assembly GCF_040628835.1). NCBI lineage: Bacteria > Bacillati > Actinomycetota > Actinomycetes > Kitasatosporales > Streptomycetaceae > Streptomyces > Streptomyces sp. NPDC006134. The sequence continues at coordinate 70,134 of NZ_JBEXTV010000009.1, forward strand.
CCGGACAGCATGAACTCGGACGTGCCCTGCGCGAACACGGCAAGGCCCAGCAGAAGAAGAGCGAACGGCATGAAGAGGCTCCGCACCCCGAAATCGGCGTAGAAGATCCGTGAAGGTCCAAGGAGCCGTGGAACCCGGCGGGAACACGGCACGGCGGACGGCCGTCCGGGGGCGGTGAGCGGGTGCGCCGACGGTCTTCGGCGGCTTCGGGCGTGCGGGAGCGCGCGCCTCAGCCCGGCGTCAGGACCTCGCGAGCAGCCACCGGAGAGCCGGTGGCCGGGGTCTGGACGCTTCGGGGCTGTTCACGGCAGGCAGGTTAGCGCGGTCCGGCCGCGGGGGCGACGGATTTTCCGGCCGGCGGCGAGCACACTGGCGGTACGGCCGGTGTCGGCCGTACCGCCAGTGCCGGGCGGCGCGGCCCGGTACGGGGCTCGGCCGCCCGGCACGACGCGGTCCGCCGGAACGACGGCCGGCCGGGGCGCCGTGTCCGCGTCCCGGCCGCCGAGACCGGCTCCGGCGTCCCCGTGGGGACGGCGGGCCTCACGCCTGCCTGATCGCCGAGACGTCGAAGACGAGCTTGATCTTGTCGGACACCAGCACGCCGCCGGTCTCCAGCGCCGCGTTCCAGGTCAGGCCCCACTCCGAGCGCAGGATCTCCGCCTTGCCCTCGAAGCCGACGCGCTCGTTGCCGAAGGGGTCCTGGGCCGCGCCGTTGAACTCCAGGTCGATGGTGACCGGCCGGGTGGTGCCGAGGATCGTCAGGTCGCCGGTGATGCGGTAGTCGTCGCCGCCGAGGGCTTCCGCCTTGGTGGAGCGGAAGGTCATCGCCGGGAACTCGTCCGTCCTGAAGAAGTCCGCGCTCTTGAGGTGGCCGTCCCGGTCCGCGGACCCGGTGTCGATGCTGTCCATCGCGACGTCGATCGAGGCCGTGGACCGGGTGGGGTCGCCGCCGTCCAGGTGCAGCGAGCCGCTGAAGTCCAGGAACTTGCCCTTGACGTTGGTGACCATGGCGTGCCGGGCGACGAAACCGAGCGTCGAGTGCGCCGGGTCGATGGTGTAGTCGCCGGTCAGCGCGGCCAGGCCGGGGCTGACGGCGGTGGTCGTGGGGGTGGCCGTCGCGGGGGTGGCCGTCGCGGAGGTGGCGGTCTTGTTGCGGCCGAAGATGCCCATGAGGTGCTCCTGAAGGGGGACGGGGCCGGGTCCCGGGCGGGAGGCCCGGCCGATTCGGTTGAAGATTCAACGACTTCAACGAGGACGACTGTAGACCCATTCCGTTTAACTTTCAACAGTCTGGTCGGGGGCGCCCCCGGAACCCGTTCCGGGGGTGGCGGCCGGTTGCGCACCCGGACGAAGTGGTACCCATGCGGCATGTCCTCGGTCGCGGTCCTGGTCGAGCTGGTGCGCAGCGGCACGGCGGGCGGCCACGTCAAGTGCTGGGAGAGGTTCGCGGAGAGCGCCGCCCGGCTGCCGGGGACGGCACCGCACGGTGCCGGGGGACCGGGGCTCGACCTCACCGTCTACTTCCTCGGCGACCGGGAGCGGGCCGAGACGCTCGCCCCGCACGTCCGGCTCGTCACGCTCGAACCGGTGCTGTCCACCGCCGCCCTGACCTCCGCCGACGGCGCCGAGGACGCCACGGACCTCACCCCGTACCACCCGGGGCTGGCCGCGCTGCTCCCGCGGCACGACGTGTGGCACCTGACGCACAGCTTCGGGTACGCCGCCACCGCCGTCCGGCTCGCCCGGCGCACCCGCACGGCCCGGCGGCCCCGGATCGTCGGCTCGGTGCACACCGACGTCCCGGCGCTGGCCGCCGTCTACGCCCGGTACCTCGCCCGCCGCCGGATGCCCGCCGGCCTCCTCGCCGACCGGGCCGCGCGGTGGGCCGAGAGCGGGATGCGCCACCGGCGCGACCGGCTGCTGCGCTGCTGCGAGCAGGTGCTGGTGCCGCCGGCGGCCCGTGCCGAACTGGCCCGGACCCTGGGCGCGGACCGGCTGCGCCCGCTGCGCCGCGGCATCGACCACGACCGCTTCCGCCCCGACCCCGCCGCCCGCGCCCGGCTCGCCCGCGCCTACGGCGTCCCCGCCGACCGCCCGCTGCTGCTGTTCGCCGGACGCCTCGACGCCTCCAAGGGGGTGCCGCTGCTGGCCGAGAGCGTGCGGCTGCTGCGGGAGCGGGGCCGGCGCGCGCACCTGGTGACGGCGGGCGCGGGAGCGGAGACCGACGCGGTACGGCGGTGCCTGGGACCCGACGTCACCCTGCTCGGGCCGCTCCCGCAGGAGCGGCTGGCCCACGTGTACGCCGGCTGCGACCTGTTCGTCTTCCCCTCCCGCACCGAGACCGCGGGCAACGTCGTCGCCGAGGCGATGGCGAGCGGCCTGGCGGTCGTCCTGCCCGAGGGCGCCACGACCACCCGGTGGCTGGCCGCGCCCGGCCGGGACGGCGTCGTCGTGCCCCGGGACGACCCCCGCGACTGGGCGGACGCCCTGTGCGCGCTGATCGACCGGCCGCGGCGGCTCGACGCCGTGCGGCGGCACGCGGCGGCCACCGCCCGCCGGACCCACCCCTCCTGGGACCGGGTCCTCGCCGAGGACCTGCTGCCCGTCTGGCTCGGGCCGCCCGGCCGCGGCGGCACGCCACGTCCCATGTGACCCGGGCCGCCGCCCCTGTCACCGCCCCCCGGCCCCACCGCTCGCCCCTTCCTCGCGCCGCCCTCCGTGCAGCGCCGCCACCAGCGGTGACGAGTCCAGGCTCACGATGCCCGCGACGACCAGGGCCAGGCCCGCCCCCGTGACCGCGGTGACCGGCCAGCCGCTGTGGACCACCTCGCCGAAGACCGCCGTGCCCACGGCCACCGCCACCACCGGCTCGGTCGCGTCGATCACCGTCATGCTCGCGGCCAGCGGGCCCTGCTGGAAGGCGCTCTGGATGAGCAGCAGCCCGCCCACGCTGGCGACGACCAGCGCGTACGACTGCCAGGCGCCCAGCGCCGCGAGCGGTCCGTGCCTCAGGTGCTCGACGGTGGCCTCCAGCAGCACGGACTGGGTGCCCATGACCGCCCCGGCCGCCAGCGCCACCGCCGACGCCCGCCACGGCCCGGTGAGCAGACCGGCCACCACCAGCGAGGCGCCCACCAAGGCCACGGTCACGCCCACGACCACCAGCCAGGACAGCGTCCCCGCCGCACCCGGCCGGCCGCCGTGCGGACGGGCCGAGGCCAGGGCCAGGGCGAGCCCGGCGGCCACCGCGAGCGTGCCGAACCACTCCCGGGGGCCCAGCCGCATGCGGTGCAGCCGCGCCGACAGCGGCACCGCGAAGACCAGCTCCGTCACGATCAGCGGCTGCACCAGGCTGAGCGGCCCGAACGCCAGGGCCAGCGACTGGAAGCCGTACGCCAGGACCGCCAGGGCGATGCCGTACCGCCACACCCGGTCCCGGGCCAGCCGGCCCAGCAGCCGCGGCGAGAACGCCTCCTCGTCCGGGCGGGCGGCGGCCGCCCGCTGCTGGAGCACGCCCGCCACGGCGAAGCAGACCCCGGCGGCGAGCGAGGCGAGCACCGCGACCGTCATGGGCCGCGCTCAGTCGCCGGCGTCGCGGCTCCGGGCCGGCGGGGCCGCCCGGGTGTGCACGTACAGGCGGCGCCGGTCGCCGACGTCGACGGGCTGCGGCAGGGGGAGCTCGTAGCGGACGGGCCTGCCGTGGTCGGCGAGCTGGCGGCGCGGGTGGTAGACGCTGTGGAACTTCCACAGCATGCGGGCGAAGTTGGTCTGCCCGCGCAGCAGGTTGCGGCCGAGGACGCGCGCCGCGCGGTACGCCGTCCGCGGGCCCAGGTGCTTGCGGTTGATCACCGCCTGGGTGCGGACCAGCTCCTCGTAGAACCGCTCCAGCGGCAGGGTGGTGGGCACCACGGCGTGCTGGATGTCGAAGAGGCGGTAGTCGCGGGTGGTGAGCCGGCGCGACTCGGTGTGCCAGATCTCCGTCCCCGGGTACGGCGTCATCACGGTGAAGTGCACGATCTCCGGGACGGACAGGGCGAACTCCCGCACGATCCGGAAGCGTTCCTCGTCCCAGGCCGGGTCGACGATCAGGTTGACGGCGACCTGGATGCCCAGCCGGCGGGCGGCCTCCAGGGCCCGCAGGTTCTCGTCGGGGCTGATCCGCTTGCGGAACAGGTCCAGGCCCTCGGCGTCGAGGGCCTCCATCCCCAGGAACATGTAGCGCAGCCCCAGCCGGGCCCACCGCTCGAACACCTCGGGGTGGCGCAGCAGGACGTCGCTGCGCGTCTCCAGGTAGTACCGCTTGCGGATGCCGCGCCGCTCGATCTCGGCGGCGATGGCGTCGCCGTGCTCGGGCCGGATGAAGGCCACGTCGTCGACGATGAAGACGTTCGGTTCGCGGATGCGCGCCAGGTCCTCGGCCGCGGCCTCGGGGGTGGCCTTGCGGTAGCTGCGGCCGTAGAACGTCCAGGCGGAGCAGAACGAGCAGTCCCAGGGGCAGCCGCGGGTGAACTCGACGGAGGCGCACGGGTCGAGCTCGCCGATGAAGTAGCGGCGCCGGTTGCGCATCAGGTCGCGGGCCGGGAGCGGGGAGTCGATGCCGTGCAGCATCAGCGGCGCGGGTCCGCGGCCGGAGGCGGTGACGATCCCCGGCACGCCGTCCACCCCGCCGTCGCGCACCGCCGCCAGCAGCGGCGCGATCGCCGGCTCGCCCTCGCCCCGCACCACCGCGTCCACCGCGCCGGCCGCCTGCTCCAGCACGTCCTCGGCGACGAAGGAGACGCTGTGCCCGCCGAGGAAGACGAAGCAGCCGGGGACGGCCCGCTTCACCGCCGCGGCCAGATCGATCGCCTCGGGGACGTTCGCCAGGTAGTTCAGCGAGATGCCGAGGGCCTCGGGGCGGAACGACCGCACCTCGCGCGCCAGGTGCGACCGGCCGAGCACCTGGAGGTCCACGACCCGGACCTCGTGCCCGGCCTGGCGGGCGGCGCCCGCCACCCGTTCCAGGCCCAGCGGTTCGAGCCGGAGGAAGATCTCGGAGTACATCAGGGCGCTGGGGTGGACGAGCAGCACACGCATGGTCACCTCGTCACGGGATCGGAGCGCACCGGCAGCGGAGGGGAACCGGACCGGGGAGGGGAGCGGGCGGGGAGGAGACGGGGGCAGGGGCAGGGGAGGGGCGGGAGGCACTCCCTTCGTAACCGGCGCCCGCGCCCGGCGCACCATCCGTACCGCCGCCTGGCCGTACCCGCGGCTCCGACGGGTGGCTCCACCGCCGGGCCGTACCGGCGGCTCTCGCGGGTGGCCTCGCCGCCGGGCCGTACCGGCGGCCCTCGCGGGTGGCCCCGCCGCCGGGCCGTACCGGCGGCCCGCACGGGTGGCCCCGCCGCCTGGCCGTACCCGCGGCCCCCACGGGTGGCCCCACCGCACGGCCGCGCCGACGGCCCTCACGGGTGGCCCCGCCGCGGCGCGGGTCCCGCGAATGGCCGCTGGACTGGCGCCGCGCACCGCTGTGGCTGTGTCCTGGAAGCCAGGAACCCGTCGGGAACCGGTCGGGAACCGGTCGGGGAACGTCGTCCACACCCCCGGGAGACCGTCTCGTGACCCACCCAGGCTCCCCCTCCGTCCACGGTCCCGCCGCCACCCGCGCCCCGGCCGCGCGCCTGACGGGGGCGAGCGCCGCCCCCGCACCGTCCGCCCGCCTGTGCGCCGACCGGCCGGTGGCGCTCGTCACCGGCGCCTCCTCCGGCATCGGCGCCGCCACCGCCCGCCGGTTCGCGGCCGGGGGCTGGCGCCTGCTGCTCAGCGGGCGGGACCTCGGGCGCCTGGCGGAGACCGCCGCCGGCACCTCGGCCGTCGTGCTGCCCGCCGACCTCACCGTGCCTGGCGGCCCGCGCCGCCTGGCCCGCGCCGCGCTGGAGGCGGCCGGGCGGATCGACCTGCTGGTGGCGGTCGCCGGGATCGGCTGGGCCGGCCCGTTCGCCGCCATGCCGCGCCCGGTCATCGACCAGGTGCTGACCCTGAACCTCGGCGCCACGCTCCACCTCGTCCGCGAGGTGCTGCCCGCCATGGTCGAGGCCGGGCGGGGACGGATCGTGCTCGTCGGCTCGGTCGCCGGGGCGGTGGGCGTGCGGGAGGAGGCGGTGTACTCCGCGACCAAGGCCGGGCTGGCCGCGTTCGCCGAGGCCCTGCGGCAGGAGCTGCGGGGGACCGGCGTGGGGGTGACGCACGTCGTGCCGGGCCCGGTGGACACGCCGTTCTTCGACCGGCGCGGCACGCCCTACGGCCGGTCCCGGCCGCGCCCCACCCCGCCCGGCCGGGTCGCCGGCGCCGTGTGGGACGCCGTCGAGCACGGCCGGGACGACGTCCACGTGCCCGGCTGGCTCACCCTTCCGGGCCGGGTGCGCGGGCTCGCGCCGAGCGTGTACCGCCGCCTGCTGAACCGTTTCGGCTGACCGTTCCCCCTGGAGAGGTGGCCGCCGGTGCGGTTCCCCCGGCGCCGCCCGAGTGGTAAACGGCAGGAGCATGACCTCTCCCGCCTCCCCCTCCACCCCGCCCCCTCCCGGCCCTCCGCCGCCGCCCCACCCCGCCCCGGCCGCCGCACACCGGGCTCCCACCCGCCGCACCGTCCTCCTCGCGGCGGCCCTCGCGGCCACCCTCACCCCGGCTCTCCCCGTCCACGCCGCCCCGGCGGACCCCGCCGCCCCCGGCCCCGACCCCTACGCCGCCCTCCGCCATCGCTGGCTCACCATCGCCCTCGGCACCGGCTACGACCCGGCCGCCGAACCGTACGCCTCCCGCCTCGCCGAGACCGGCGCCCTCGCCCGCTCCTTCCAGGCCGCCATGGCCCCCGCCCCCGCCTCCCTGTGGCCCGGCCGGCCCTTCGACCCGCCGTCCGGCATCACCTTCAGCTACGGCCGCCTGTGGACCATGACCCAGGCGTACGTCCAGCAGGGCACCGGCTCCACCGGCGACCCCGCCCTCCTCGCGGACGTCCTGCGCGGCCTGGACCACCTCTCCGCCACCGTCTACCACCCCGCCACCACCCCCTACGGCAACTGGTGGGAGTGGCAGATCGGCAGCCCCCGCCTCCTGACGGACATCACCGCGGCCCTGTACGACCACCTCGGCGAGGACCGGATCGCCGCCGCCTGCGCCGCCGTCGACCACTTCGTCCCCGACGCCGCGCTCGGCGCCTACACGGGCACGTCCACCGGCGCCAACCGCGTCGACCTGTGCCGCTCGGTCGCCCTGCGCGGCATCCTCGGCCGGAACCCCGCCAAGATCGCCCTGGCCCGGGACGCGCTCTCGCCGGTCTTCCCGTACGTCACGAAGGGCGACGGCCTGTACGCCGACGGCTCGTTCGTCCAGCACACCTGGGTGGCGTACTCGGGCACCTACGGGCAGGTCCTGCTCGACGGCCTCGGACGGCTCTTCACCCTCCTCGCCGGGTCCGCGTGGGAGGTCACGGACCCCGCCCGGCAGAACATCCTCGACAGCGTCGAGCACGCCTTCGCGCCGTTCCTCCACGACGGGCTGATGATGGACGGCGTCAACGGGCGCGCCATCAGCCGCGGGTACCTCAGGAGCGACGACCGGCGGGTCATGCGCGGCGACCACTTCCACGGGCAGGGCGTCATCGCGGCGATCGCGCTGCTGGCGGGCGGGGCGAGCCCGGCGGAGCGGGACCGCTGGCACGCGCGCGTGAAGGGGTGGATCGAACGGAGCACGACCAGCCCCGTCCTGACGGCGCGCCAGTTCGACGTGGCCGACCTGGCCCGGCTGCACGCCGTCGCCGCCGCCCCCGTCCCGGCCGCGCCCGAGCCCGTCGGGCACCGGCTCTTTCCGGCCATGGACCGCGCCGTGCACCGCCGTCCCGGCTTCACCGTCGGCATCGCCATGGCCAGCGACCGCATCGCGCACTACGAGTGCGGCAACGGCGAGAACCCGCGCGGCTGGCACACCGGTGCCGGGATGACGTACTGGTGGGCGGGGTCCGGCGACCGGTCGGACCAGTACACGGACTGGTTCTGGCCCACCGTCGACTGGTACCGCCTGCCCGGCACCACCGTCTCCACCAAGCGGCTGCCCGACCGGGCGGGCGGCGAATGGGGCGCGCCCAGGCCCGGCGTGCGCTGGGTCGGCGGCACCACCGACGGCGAGTACGCGGCGATCGGCCAGCACCTCAAGGGCCTCGGCTCGACCCTCGACGCCCGCAAGTCCTGGTTCTGCCTCGCCGACGAGGTGGTCTGCCTGGGCGCCGGGATCACCTGCGCCGACGGCGTGCCCGTCGAGACGATCGTCGACAACCGCAACCTGGGGGAGAACGGCACCGCCCCCTTCACCCGGGGCCCGCACTGGGCGCACCTGGAGCACCACGGCGGCTGGATCGTCCTCGACGGCGCACTGAACACCCTGCGCGAGGACCGCACCGGCGCCTGGTCCGACATCAACACCACCTCCACCACCGAACGCCGCACCCGCCGCTGGCAGACCCTCTGGCTGGACCACGGCACCGACCCGGACGGCGCCGGCTACGCCTACGTCCTCCTGCCCGGCGCCACCCGCAGCCAGGTCGCCCGCCGCGCCGCCGCCCCGGGCCGGCTCTCCGTGCTCGCCAACGACGCCGCCTGCCAGGCCGTCGCCGTCCCCTCCCTCGGGGTGACGGCCGCGAACTTCTGGCGGGCCGGCACGGCGGGCCCGCTCACCGCCACGGCGGGCGCGAGCGTGCTGGTCCGCCGCCGGGGCCGTACCGCTACGCTCTGCGTGAGCGAGCCGCCGCGCACCGGACGGCCGCTGGAGATCGTCTGGGACCGTCCCGTGCGCGGGGTGGTGCAGGCCGACGAGACGGTCGAGATCCTCGCCACCGGCCGCCGGCTGCGCCTGCGCGTCACTCCGGGGGAGGAATGCGCCACCCACGGATGTGAGGTGACTCTCAGCTGACGGCTTTGTAAGACCCCTACAAGCGGCAGGGCCCCTGAGCAGTCGAAACGGCTGCATGCCGTCGAGGTTCTGTTCAGGGGTACCAGGAAAACCCGTCGGAGACTGTACGGAGTCGACGGCTCGCTTTCCTCGCTCCGCTTCGTATGGTCGCTACATGACCGTTTTGGATGATGCGCCGAGCGAACCGAAGGACGCGCGCGCGGGCGAACCGACGGACGCGCGCGGGCGAGTGGCCGAACTGCACGAGATCCGTGCGCGGGCGCTGGCCGGCCCCAGCGAGCGGGCGACGCAGGCGCAGCACGCCAAGGGCAAGCTGACCGCGCGCGAGCGCATCGAGCTGCTCCTGGACCCGGGCTCCTTCCAGGAGGTGGAGCAGCTGCGCCGGCACCGGGCCACCGGGTTCGGGCTGGAGGCGAAGAAGCCGTACACCGACGGTGTGATCACCGGCTGGGGCACGGTGGAGGGCCGCACGGTCTTCGTCTACGCCCATGACTTCCGCATCTTCGGCGGCGCGCTGGGCGAGGCCCACGCGACGAAGATCCACAAGATCATGGACATGGCCATCGCGGCCGGGGCCCCGCTGGTGTCGCTGAACGACGGCGCCGGCGCCCGCATCCAGGAGGGCGTGGCCGCCCTCGCCGGGTACGGCGGCATCTTCCAGCGCAACACCAAGGCGTCCGGCGTCATCCCGCAGATCAGCGTGATGCTCGGCCCGTGCGCGGGCGGCGCGGCCTACAGCCCCGCCCTGACCGACTTCGTCTTCATGGTCCGCGAGACCTCGCAGATGTTCATCACCGGCCCGGACGTCGTCAAGGCCGTCACCGGCGAGGAGATCACCCAGAACGGCCTGGGCGGCGCCGACGTGCACGCCGAGACCTCCGGCGTGTGCCACTTCGCCTACGACGACGAGGAGACCTGCATCGCCGAGGTGCGCTACCTCCTCTCCCTCCTCCCGCAGAACAACCGGGAGAACCCGCCGCGGGTGGAGAGCGCCGACCCCGTCGACCGCCGCTCGGACGTCCTGCTCGACCTGGTCCCGGCCGACGGCAACCGGCCCTACGACATGGCCAAGGTGATCGAGGAGATCGTCGACGACGGCGAGTACCTGGAGGTCCACGAGCGCTGGGCGCGCAACATCATCTGCGCCCTGGCCCGCCTGGACGGCCAGGTGGTCGGCATCGTCGCCAACCAGCCGCAGGTGCTGGCCGGCGTCCTGGACATCGAGGCCAGCGAGAAGGCCGCCCGCTTCGTCCAGATGTGCGACGCCTTCAACATCCCGATCGTCACCTTCCTCGACGTCCCGGGCTTCCTCCCCGGTGTCGACCAGGAGCACGGCGGCATCATCCGCCACGGCGCCAAGCTGCTGTACGCGTACTGCAACGCGACCGTGCCGCGCATCTCCCTGATCCTCAGGAAGGCGTACGGCGGCGCCTACATCGTCATGGACTCCCAGTCCATCGGCGCGGACCTGACCTACGCCTGGCCGACCAACGAGATCGCCGTGATGGGCGCCGAGGGCGCCGCCAACGTCATCTTCCGCCGGCAGATCGCCGAGGCCGACGACCCCGAGGCCATGCGCCAGAAGATGGTCAAGGAGTACAAGTCGGAGCTGATGCACCCGTACTACGCGGCCGAGCGCGGCCTGGTGGACGACGTCATCGACCCCGCCGAGACCCGCGAGGTGCTCGTCAGGTCCCTGGCCATGCTCCAGACCAAGCACGCCGACCTGCCGTCCCGCAAGCACGGCAACCCGCCGCAGTGACCCCGAGGAGCATGCCGTATGTCCACGCCTGACATCCGTGTCGAGAAGGGCCACGCCGAGCCCGAGGAAGTCGCCGCCATCACGGCCGTCCTGCTGGCCCGTGCGGCGGCCCGCCCCGCCGAGATCGCCCCGGCGGCCCGCGGCGGCCGCGTGCGCGCCGGCTGGCGCCGCCTGGAGCGCGAGCCGGGCTTCCGCGCCCCGCACAGCTGGCGCTGACCGCCCCGGAAGGGCCCCTCCGCACAGGAGGGGCCCTTTTCCGTGTCCGTGTGGTGACGCGCCCCTCGGGGGCGCGTCACCACACGGACACCCGCGACCCGGCACACGACAGCCCCCGGCGGCCCAGTGGCCGCCGGGGGCTGTCGCGCAACCAGTGCCGCGGGGCTACCGCAGCCGTGCCATCAGCGCGTGCTCCACGAGCGTGATCAGCGCGCTCTTGGCGTCCGCGCGGTGGCGGGCGTCGGTGGTGATGATCGGGGTGTCGGGGCCGATCTGCAGGGCCTCGCGGACCTCGTCCGGCGTGTACGGCTGCTGGCCGTCGAAGCCGTTGAGGGCGATGACGAAGGGCAGTCCGCTGTTCTCGAAGTAGTCGACGGCGGGGAAGCAGTCGGCGAGCCTCCTCGTGTCGACCAGGACCACCGCGCCGATGGCGCCGCGCACGAGGTCGTCCCACATGAACCAGAAGCGGTCCTGGCCGGGCGTGCCGAACAGGTACAGGATCAGGTCTTGGTCCAGGGTGATGCGGCCGAAGTCCATGGCGACCGTCGTGGTCGTCTTGTCCCCGGTGTGGGTGAGGTCGTCGATGCCCGCCGAAGCAGACGTCATGACGGCCTCCGTGCGCAGCGGGTTGATCTCCGAGACGGCGCCGACGAACGTGGTCTTGCCCACGCCGAAGCCGCCCGCCACCACGATCTTCGCGGAGGTGGTGGAGCGGGAAGGACCGCCGCTAGAGCTTGCGAAGTCCACTGAGCACCCTTTCGAGCAGTGTCACGTCTGGCTGGCCGCCGGCGTTCTCGTCGCCGCCGGGCTGATGGATGGCGACCAGTCCCGCCTCCGCCAAGTCGGCGACGAGGATCCTGGCCACGCCGAGGGGGATGGTCAGCAGCGCCGAGATCTCGGCGACCGACTTGATCTCTCGGCAGAGGTTGCAGATCCGCTGATGCTCGGGCAGCTGGCCCTGCATCTGGTGCGGCTGCGCGGTGGTGTGCACCAGCGCCTCGATGGCGAGCTGGTACCGCGGCCTGGTACGGCCGCCCGTCATGGCGTACGGACGCACCAGGGGGTTGTTCGACGCCCCGGAGGGCGCCGGCTCAGGGGTGCGGCGCGGAGGCTGCACGGGCTGGATGCGCGGAGCCTGCGGCTGGTCGTACGGCGACGGGCCGGGGACCGGCGGGGCGTACGGCTGGCCGTGGCTCGGGGTGGAGGGGAAGCCGTACCGGTTCTGGGAACCGTCGACCGGACCCTGTGCAGGGCCGTACGACCAGTTGCCCGACGACGAACCGCCTGGGGGTGTTGCCACTTTCTCCTCCTCCGACTGTGCCTGGCATCCATATTGTGGAGCCGCGTCCCGAAACCTTACGGCCCCGGGACGCCAAAACGCACCGTCTGTCCTTTAGTTGAGAAGGCTTCCTTGGAGCTCCGCACGGAGATCCGGGGTCAGGACCGTGCCGGCGCGGTCCACGAGCAGGGCCATCTCGTACCCAATGAGGCCGATGTCCGCCTCCGGGTGCGCGAGAACCGCGAGCGACGAACCGTCGGAGATGGACATGATGAAGAGAAATCCTCGCTCCATCTCCACAACCGTCTGGTTCACGCTGCCGCCCTCGAAGATGCGCGAGGCACCGGCGGTCAGCGAGGTCAGACCGGAGGCGACGGCCGCGAGCTGGTCGGCGCGGTCGCGCGGGAAGCCTTCGGACATCGCCAGAAGGAGTCCGTCGGCGGAGACCACCACCGTGTGGGACACCCCCGGGGTGTTGTCCACGAAGTTGGTGATCAACCAGTTCAGGTTCTGTGCCGCCTGGCTCATCGGGCTCACACTAACGCTCCTGGTTGTAGGTGCTGTCAGGACCGAAGCCCTGGCCGTTCGTTTCACTGCCTGCGCTGCGGCCTCGTTGGACGCCGCGCCGCAGGTTGCTCAGCCTGCCCCGGACGTCCTCCGGGGCGCGGGAGACCTGTGGGCCGCCCTGGGCGGTGGATTCGGCGGAGCCGTCGACCAGGTTGGCCTTGGGAATCCGCCGCGGCAGGCCGGAGGAGGTCACCCCGCCCGCCTTGGGCTTCCGGAGCTGAGCGGCCTGCTGCCAGCGCTCGTCGTTGGCCGAACGCCAGTCGCCGTCGTTCTCCGGGGTGGAAGCCGGCGCTTCCTGCTGCACGGGCTGCGTGCCGCCCGCGCCGCCCCCGGTGGAACCGCGGCGGGGAAGCCCGGCGCCGGTCATCTCGTGGACGGCGGAGGGAGCCGGTCCCGGACGGTCGAAGCCTACGTGGTCCGCCTCGCCGCCGTCAGCGGCCTGCGCGGATTCCGCCTCGGGGGCACCCGCAGGGTACTGGTTCGGGTAGCCGTTCTGGTAGGCGTCCTGCTGCGGCCAGTCGTCCTGGTGACGCCGCTGCTCGAAGGCCGGGAAGCTCTCCGGCGCACCGGTACCGGCCGCCGCGGGCTCCTCCTGGAGCGGCTCGGTGTACGCGGGCTCGGGGTAGCCGCCGTTCGGCCGGAAGCCGTCGCCCTGCGGCAGGCCGCCGTTCTGCGCGAAGTGCTGGTCGCCGTAGGTCTGGTGCTGTCCGGTGTCGTAGGACGCCTGCTGGTCGCCGTAGGTCTGGTGCTGTCCGGTGTCGTAGGACGCCTGCTGCTCGTCGTACGTCTGGTGCTGCCCGGTGTCGTAGGACGCCTGCTGCTCGTCGTACGTCTGGTGCTGCCCGGTGTCGTAGGACGCCTGCTGCTCGTCGTACGTCTGGTGCTGCTGGTCGTACCCGGCCGTGTGCTGCTGCGGGTAGCCGTCCTGGCCGTCGTCGTAACCGGGCTGCGGGTGCTGACCGGTGAACTGGTCGGCGTACGCGGTCTCCTGGGCGTCCTGCGCCGCCTGCGGGGCGTGCCGACCGTGCGACTGGGACTCCAGGGCCGCACGGCGCTCCTCACGCATCAGGGAGCGGCCGACGGGGTTCAGCCCGCGCGGGTCGTCGGGGACCTCGGTGTAGCGGCTGTCGTCGAAGCCGAGCTCCGCGGCCGTGCGCATCGGCTGCTGGTGGGGGTCGACGCCCCGGACGTTCTGCTCCGGGATGATCTGCGAGACGGTGAACTCGTCGCGCTCGGCCTGCTGCTCGCCGCCACCGCCGTGCGTGATGGCGTCCGGCAGCATGACCAGCGAGGTGGTGCCGGCCTGCTCGCCCGACGGGCGCAGCTGGACGCGGATGCCGTGCCGGTCGGACAGCCGGCCGACCACGAACAGGCCCATGCGCTGCGAGATCGCGGCGTCCACGGTGGGCGGGTTGGCCAGCTTGTGGTTGATGTCCGCGAAGTCCTCGGCGGTCAGGCCGATGCCCTTGTCGTGGATCTCGACCATCACACGGCCGTCCGGCAGCCGGGTCGCGGTGACGCGGACCTTGGTCTGCGGGGAGGAGAACGTGGTGGCGTTCTCCAGCAGCTCGGCGAGCAGGTGCACGAGGTCGGTCACGGCCTGGCCGTGGATCTCGCAGTCGGGGACGCCGGACAGCTCGATGCGCTCGTACTGCTCCACCTCGGAGGAGGCGGCGCGCAACACGTCGACCAGCGGGACCGGCTGGTCCCAGCGGCGGCCGGGCTCCTCGCCGGCGAGGACCAGGAGGTTCTCGCCGTTGCGGCGCATACGGGTCGCCAGGTGGTCCAGCTTGAAGAGGTTCTCCAGCTGGTCGGGGTCGGCCTCGTTGTTCTCCAGGTCGGTGATCAGGCTCAGCTGGCCCTCGATCAGCGACTGGTTGCGGCGCGAGAGGTTGGTGAAGATCGCGTTGATGTTGCCCCGCAGCAGCGCCTGCTCGGAGGCGAGCCGGACCGCCTCGCGGTGGACCTGGTCGAAGGCGCGGGCGACTTCGCCGATCTCGTCGGTCGAGGTGATCGGGATGGGGGTGACGCGGGTGTCGACGCGGCCGGGGTCGGTGCGGGAGAGCTGGTCGACCAGCATCGGCAGGCGCTGCTCGGCGATGCCGAAGGCGGCGCTGCGCAGCTGGCGCATCGAGCGGCTCATCTGGCGGGCCACCATGCCGGCCAGGATGAACGCGGCGAGCAGGGCGATCACGACGATCGCACCGGTGATGATCGCGTCGCGCTGGGCGTCGTCGGCGATGCCGGCGGCCTCGGCCACCGCGGCATCGGTCATGTCCGTCTCGATCGTGCGGTACGCGTCGAACTTGAGGGTGTTGACCGCCCACCAGTTCTCGGGGGTGATGCCCTGCTGGGCGAGGGCGGCGCGGGCGCTGCGGTCCGTGGACGACAGCTGGGCGAGCTCCGAGACCATCGTCGTCGGGTTCGACGGCGGCGGCACGTAGTCCGGGTCCTTGGCCTTGGCCTCCTTGGCCATGGCCGCGCCGTCCGCCCTGACCTTCGCCTCGGCCTCGTCGAGCTTCTCGGCGTCCTCCTCGGTGCCGCCGCCGAGGTACTCCTCCATGGCGATGCGCTCGAGGTAGGCGTACGACGACAGGGCGACGCGCTGGCTGGCCAGGTGGCCGGGCTCGGGGCCCGGCTTGATCAGCAGCTGCATGCCGATGGACCGCTCCAGCGACAGCGCCGCCTTGGTCAGCGACATCGCGTAGACGGTACGGCCGTAGGAGGTGATGTTGCCGGTGCCCAGACCGAGCTCGTTGGCGAACTCCATCAGGGGGTGGGCGACCTGGGTGTAGCCCTCCTGGGTCTCCACGCCCTTGAGCTTGGAGGTGTAGGCGGCGGCGCGCAGCGTCTGGAGCTTGGGCTCCTGCTCGCGGAACAGCTTCAGGCGTCGCTCCAGGCCCGGCTTCTGCGGCATCTGCTGCGCCGCCTCGTCGAAGGCGTCGGCGGCCTTGTCGGTGGCCTTGCGGACCTGTGCGACGGTCTTGTCGTCCTGGCCCTTGCCCTGCAGCAGCGGGGCCGCGGAGACGTCACGCTCGTTGTAGAGGGCGTCGGCGTACGCCAGGGAGGTCTGCACCAGGCGCGCCGTGTTCTCGGCGTCCTCGGCCTCCTGCCAGGTGTCGATCGAGCTCGTCACCTGGAAGCCGCCCATGACCAGGCCGACCAGTACGGGTATGAGGAGGATCGCGTTGAGCCGGGTCGTCACCCGCCAGTTGCGCGGGGAGAAACGGCCGCCGCTCGGGGCGGGCGTGGCCGTCGGTTCCGGACCCGGCGCGGGGGCGGGCGCCGCTGTGCGCGGCGGCGGGGTGAAGTTGCCCCGGGCCGTCGACGGCTCGGGACTGTTCTTGCTTCGCCTCACTCGACCAACAACCTCTCGGCGGTCGGCACCAACCTTGTGCCGCAGTGTCTCAGAGCCCGGTACGCCATCGAGTACGCAGTACGACTGGGTACGTCTTTGACCAGGGGGCAGTTCAGGCATTCCAGCACGACGACCAGTGCTCTTCCAAACAGTGGGACCAGGGGATTCCGTGTGAGGAAAGCGCCCGATAAAACGGTCATAAAGAGCGAGCCCCGTCAAAAGACGGGGCGTTCGTGAGCACAGTGAGACCGGATGTGCGCGACGCGTGGTTGTACCACCCGATTCCTCTGCCGAAACGTTATGAACATCGAAGCCGACCGTGTCAAAGGACACAGCCGGTCCCACGGCGCCGCACGGCGACCCGGCAACTGCCGCGGTCCGCAGCCGATTTGGCCGCTACCGCAGCCGTGCCATCAGCGCGTGCTCCACGAGCGTGATCAGCGTGCCCTTGGCGTCCGCGCGGTGGCGGGCGTCGGTGGTGACGATCGGGGTGTCGGGGCCGATCTGCAGGGCCTCGCGGACCTCGTCCGGCGTGTGCGCCTGCCGGCCGTCGAAGCCGTTGAGGGCGATGACGAAGGGCAGTCCGCTGTTCTCGAAGTAGTCGACGGCGGGGAAGCAGTCGGCGAGCCTCCTCGTGTCGACCAGGACCACCGCGCCGATGGCGCCGCGCACGAGGTCGTCCCACATGAACCAGAAGCGGTCCTGGCCGGGCGTGCCGAACAGGTACAGGATCAGGTCCTGGTCGAGCGTGATGCGGCCGAAGTCCATGGCGACCGTCGTGGTCGTCTTGTCCCCGGTGTGGGTGAGGTCGTCGATCCCGGCGCTGGCGGACGTCATGACGGCCTCCGTGCGCAGCGGATCGATCTCGGAGACGGCGCCGACGAACGTGGTCTTGCCCACGCCGAAGCCGCCCGCCACCACGATCTTCGCGGAGGTGGTCGACCGGCCCTCGTCAGAGCTTGCGAAGTCCACTGAGCACCCTTTCGAGCAGTGTCACGTCCGGCGCACCGCCGGCGTTCTCGTCGCCGCCGGGCTGGTGGATGGCGACGAGCCCGGCCTCCGCGAGGTCGGCGACGAGGATCCTGGCCACACCCAGCGGCATGTTCAGCAGCGCCGACACCTCGGCGACCGACTTCACCTCGCGGCACAGGTGGCAGATGCGCTGGTGCTCCGGAAGAAGGCTCATGAGCACGGCCGGGTCGGCCGTCGTGCTGATCAGCGCCTCGATGGCGAGCTGGTAGCGCGGCCGCGTCCGGCCGCCGGTCATCGCGTAGGGACGGACCAGCGGCTGGTCGCCCTCGTCCTCGTACGGCTCCGCGTACGGATCATGAGAGGCGGTGGGCGGGTTCATGGATCCTCCGGGCAGGACAGCAAGTCGGTCAGTCAAGCCGTCTGACGGGGCCGGTGGGGGGATTGTGGCGGCCGGACGGTGATTTGGTGAGGTGGGTGGTGCCGGGGCCGATCAGTGGAGCAGACTGCCTTGCAGTTCGGCGCGCAGGTCGGGCGTGAGTACCGCCCCCGCGCGGTCGACGAGGAGTGCCATCTCGTAGCCGACGAGGCCGATGTCGCACTCCGAGTGGGCGAGCACGGCCAGGGACGAGCCGTCCGAGACGGACATCAGGAAGAGGAACCCCCGTTCCATCTCCACGACCGTCTGCGCCACGGTGCCGCCCTCGAAGATCCGGGATGCCCCGGCGGTCAGCGAGGTCAGGCCGGAGGCGACGGCCGCGAGCTGGTCGGCGCGGTCGCGCGGGAAGCCCTCGGACATCGCCAGAAGGAGTCCGTCGGCGGAGACCACGACGGTGTGGGACACCCCCGGGGTGTTGTCCACGAAATTCGTGATCAACCAGTTCAGGTTCTGTGCCGCCTGGCTCATCGGGCTCAACTAACGCTCCTGCTGGTGAGTGGGCCGCGGGTAGCTGCCGGTCTGGGCGGCTCCCGCCTGTCGGCCCTGTGCGATACCCCGACGGAGATTGGTCAGCCGGCCACGCACGTCGTCGGGCGCGCGCGAGATCTGCGGACCGCTCTGGGTCGGCTGCTGCTGAGCCGTGCCGGGCACGAGGTTGGCCCGGGGCACCCGGCGCG
This sequence comes from Streptomyces sp. NPDC006134, assembly GCF_040628835.1. Lineage (NCBI taxonomy): Bacteria > Bacillati > Actinomycetota > Actinomycetes > Kitasatosporales > Streptomycetaceae > Streptomyces > Streptomyces sp. NPDC006134. The sequence continues at coordinate 88,341 of NZ_JBEXTV010000009.1, forward strand.
GCAGGCCTGAGGTGGTGACCCCGCCCGCGGCCGGCTGCCGCACCCGCTCGGCCTGCCGGACGAGTTCGTCGTTCGGCGAGCTGCGCCAGGCGGTGGCGGCGGGCCGCCGGGCCGCGGGGGAGGACGCCTGCGGCTCCTGCGGCTCCTGCGGCCGCTGCTGCGGCTCGGCCGCCGGGCCGCCGTCCTGCGGCCGCTGCTCGCCGTGGAACCAGTTGGTCTCCAGCGTGTCGTACAGCGGCGTACGGCCGTCGCCGGCACCGGACGCCGGAGGCAGCGCCTCGGGCTCCTGGCGGGCGGGTCGTGCCGGGGGAGTGGTGAAGCCGGACTGCGCGTGCGCGCCGCCGGCCTGCGGCTGCTCGAACCGGCCCGTCGTCTCGGACGGGTTGGCGCGTTCCGGCAGGGCGTGCCGGCCCGTGGAGCCGCTGTCGTACGCCTGCGGGGCGGCGAACCGGTCCGCGGAGGCGGGATCGTTCTGCCCCGCGGAGATGCCCGCGGAGGTGCCTGCGGACGTACCCGCGGAGGTGCCGAAGACGTCCGTGCGGGCGAACGCCCCGGTGTTCTGCGGGTCGTCGGCGCCGTCGCGGCCGAACCGGTCGGCGGGAGCCTCCGGCAGGGGGAACCCGCCGGTGTGCTGCGGGTCGCCGGCGCCGGGAGCCGGGGCGCCGAAGTCCGGGCGGGCGAACTCGGCGGTCGAGCCGGGACCCTGCCGGTCGCCGGTCGCCGGGAACGCCGGTATCTCCGCCGTGGCACCGGGGCCCCGGCGGTCGTCGAGGCGCGGCATGCGGGACGTCGAGGAGACGTCCGGCTCCTCGTGGCCGCGCGGAGCATCCAGCGAGGCGCGCGGCACCGGCGGCCGGGCGTTGTCGTCGCCCCAGCTCGGCACGTGGGGCTGCGGGCTGCCGCCGGGCAGCTCGGCCCGCGGGCCACCGCGCGCCGGCAGCTGCGGCCGGCGGCCTCGCTCGGCGTCGCCGCCGGACCCGCCCTTGCCGCGCCGCCGCGTCGGGGCCGTGCCCGGCCGGGGCTGGTCGAGGCCGGCGGAGGGGCCGCGACCGCCGAAGGCGTCCGGGCGCTGCGGCGCGTTCAGGCCCGCGGCCTGCAGGCCCTGCGGGGCACCCGGCGCCTGACCGGCACCGGCACCGGCGTCGGCACCCGTTCCGGCCGGAGCCGGACGGCCCTGCTGCGGCGCCGCCGGAGCCTGCCGGCCCCGCGGTCCGCCCGGCTGGCCCGGACGGCCGCCGTCGCGCCCGGGCAGCGCGGTGCGCGGACCCTGGCCGCCGCCGAGCAGGCCGCCCGGGGCACCGGCCCCGGGAGCGCCGGGCCCGCGACCGCCGCCCTGACCGGCCGCCGCCCGCCGGGCCGCCGCCGCACCGGCCGCGGCCTGCGCGGCGGCCGGACCGCCCGCGCCCGGCTGGCCCTGCTTGGGCTGGGGCTTCTTGCCGCCCTGGGCGACGTCGACGGGCAGCATGACCAGCGCGGTCGTACCACCGGAGTCGGAGGGGCGCAGCTGGATGCGGATGCCGTGCCGCTGCGACAGGCGGCCGACCACGAACAGACCCATGCGGCGGGAGACGGAGACGTCCACCGTCGGGGGAGAGGCGAGCCGCTCGTTGATCGCCGCCAGGTCCTCCGGCGACAGACCGATGCCGGTGTCGTGGATCTCCACCAGGACGCGGCCGTCGGGCAGCGCGTGACCGGTGACCTTGACCTTGGTCTGCGGCGAGGAGAACGAGGTCGCGTTCTCCAGCAGCTCGGCGAGCAGGTGCACGAGGTCGTTGACGACCCGGCCGGCCACCTCGGTGGTGGGCACGGACGACAGCTCGATGCGCTCGTACTGCTCCACCTCGGAGGCGGCGGCACGCAACACGTCGACCAGCGGGACCGGGCGGGTCCAGCGGCGGCCCGGTTCCTCACCGGCGAGGACGAGGAGGTTCTCGCCGTTGCGGCGCATGCGCGTCGCGAGGTGGTCGAGCTTGAACAGCGAGGAGAGCTGGTCCGGGTCGGCCTCGCGGGACTCCAGCTCGGAGATGAGCGAGAGCTGGCGCTGGATCAGACCCTGGGAGCGGCGCGAGAGGTTGGTGAACATCGCGTTGACGTTGCCCCGCAGCAGGGCCTGCTCGGCGGCGAGGCGGACCGCCTCGCGGTGCACGTCGTCGAAGGCCGCGGCCACCCGGCCGATCTCGTCCCGGGAGTGCAGGCCGACCGACTCCACGGAGGTGTCCACGTCCTGCGGGTCGGACTCCGACAGCTGCTTGACCAGCTCGGGCAGGCGGTTCTGGGCGACCCGGGTCGCGGTGTCCTCCAGCCGACGCAGCGAGCGGATCATGCTGCGGGCCATGACGAAGGCGCCGACCAGCGACACACCGAGCACGAGCAGGATCAGCGCACCGGAGATGATCGCCTCGCGCTCCGACTCGCTGTGCAGCTCACGCGCCTTCTGCTCCATGTCCTCCAGCAGCGAGTGCTCGATGTTCTTCATCTGCTGGATCTTGGTGGAGCTGTCGTCCAGCCAGTCCTGGTAGGACCGCTTCTCGATCCTCTCGATGGCGCCGTCGGTGCTCAGCACGCGGCCCGCGTACTTGTCGGAGGCCTCGATCGTCGGGTTGCCCTGGTCGATGGGCTTGAGGAGATCCTCGGCGCCGTCGCCGTAGATGCTGGTGAAGCTGCGCAGCTCGGAACGCTGGCTCTGGAGCGCGGCCTCGGCGTAGAGCCGGTCGTTCTCGGAGAGGTCACCGGCCCTGTTGTTGCTCGCGGGCAGCGCCGCGGCGATGACCGCGCGCTGCACGGAGGCGTACTCCTTGGCGGTCGAGAACGCCGCCAGGGCGCGCGTGCGCTGGATCATCTCCGGGTTGCTGGTCGCCTCCGCCATGTCCTGCGAGAGGTCGAGCAGGTTGGTGATCAGGCGGTGGTAGGCGTCGACGGTCCGGGTCGAGTTCTCCCTGGACTCGTAGGCGGTGCTGCGGATCTTGTTCAGGTCGTTCAGGTCGCTCGCGAGGCCGACGAGGCTGTCCCGGACGCCGTGGAGGGAGCCGTCCTTGCTGGCGCTGTCGATCTCCTCGGAACTCTCGAGGAAGTTCTTCAGGGCCCGGTCGGTCTTCTCCCGGTCGCCCTTGACGGAGAGGGCGCTGGCCTTGGAGCCGTGGGCCAGCGGACCGGCGGACTGGTCGCGCTCCTCCTGGAGCGCGGCGGCCAGCTCGGTGGCCTGCTTCGTCATCTCCGTCAGCAGCTTCATGTTGTCGAGCTGCTGCATGTCGTCCAGGGACTGGCTGATGCGCATGGCGCCCAGCGAGGTGGCCGCGACCACCGGGAGCGCGAGCAGCGACACCAGACGCGTGGAGATGCGCCAGTTGCGCAGGGCCATGCGCGAGCCGGGGTCCACGGGGTCCTTCGGCGGCTTGACCGCCGGCGCGGGGTTCGCCGGTCCGGAGGGGGACGACGCGCCGGGGCGCCCGGAACGCCCGGAACGCCCGGAACCGTCGCCGGACGCGGCCGGGCCCTGGTTCTGGGCGTGCTGGGGCGAGGAGCTGACGGCCATGGGGCCAGTCCCGCCGTGCGGCTCCGGCTCCGCCGAAGCGCTGCCATCCCTCTTGAAACGTCCCTGCACTAGCGTCGCAACCTCTGGACCAGGCGCCCCGCCGCGTGAACGGCCGGACACGGTGTCGGCGTCATAGGGGCGCCCTGAATACGCCCCCGTGGTGGTCGTGAGTGACCGGCGCTGGTTCCCCCATCTCGCCCGCCGCTCGGCGCTTGACTGCGCCCCCTGTGCGCCGGCTCGATCCTGCGGCGGTCCGTGGAATTCCAGCACAGTGCCGGATCTCCAACAAGGCCCGTGGGACAGGCCGTGACCTACGTGACAGCTTGTGAGGGGCGGATCACCGCGCGTAGAAAGTGATCTTTGCTAAAACGGTCGCAAGTGGTCAATTCACCCGACTCCAAGAGGTGTCCCAGTCGCCATGATCAGGAGCGGAATGATGGCTTCAGGTGCCCAATGTCCGTTTCGTTGCGGTGAGGTACTGGTCTGGATTGACCGAATTGCCCTTGCTTAAGTGAGCAAACTCACATGCTGATCGCGGGACCTCCCCGCCTTGGGTGGGAATCGCATGTTTAGCCTGACGCTTTACAGAGATGGCAAAACCGACAACCCGCGCTCGCGCGGGGGTCCCCGGACCCTCCCGGCGCCCGGACACGACAGGGTCTCGTACAACCGTGAAGACGACGATGATGTTCCACAAGATCGCCAACCCGCGGCGCACCACGCTGGCGCACCTGAAGGACGCCGGCGAGCTGCAGACGCCGGAGCGGCCGGAGCACCCCGTCGAGCTCCCCGCCCAGACCGCCAACCCCAAGCGGACCGTGCTGAACGAGATCCCGGTCACGGCCGCGGCGGAGTAGCGGGCACCGCGCAGTACGCACCGCTCCGCACGGACGGAGCACCCCGGCCGCCGGCCTCCCGCCGGCGGCCGGACGCGTACCCGGGGGCGCCCGCGCGGCGCGTCCGGCGACGGCCCGCCCGGGCGGCGCGGGGCGCCCGCCCGGAATGCGCGAGGCGCCCGGCTCCCGTCGCGTTAGCCTGGAGCGTCAGACTTCAGCCAGCTCAGTCAAGGGGCCAAGCAACCCGTGCGCATCGCCAGGTTCTCCATCGACGGGAACGTAGCCTTCGGCGCGGTCGAGGGCGACCAGCCGGACGAGCTCGTCCTCGACATCATCAAGGGCATCCCGTTCGCGGACTTCGAGCTCTCCGGCACCAAGGTGCCGCTGAGCAAGGTACGGCTGCTGCCGCCGGTGCTCCCCAACAAGGTCGTGGCCTTCGGCCGCAACTACGCCGAGCACGCGCGTGAACTCGGCAACGAGGTGCCCGACGCCCCGTTCGCCTTCTTCAAGCCGTCCACCTCCGTCATCGGCCCCGGCGACGAGATCCGGTACCCCTCCTTCTCGCAGGAACTGCACCACGAGGCCGAGCTCGCCGTCGTCATCGGCCGCATGTGCCGCGAGGTCCCGCGCGAGCGCGTCCAGGACGTGATCCTCGGCTACACCTGCGCCCTCGACGTCACCGCCCGCGACGTGCAGAAGCGCGAGAAGCAGTGGGCCCGGGCCAAGGGCTTCGACACCTCCTGCCCGCTGGGCCCCTGGGTGGAGACGGACCTGGACCTCGCCACCGCGTCCGACCTGACCATCCAGCTCACGGTCAACGGACAGCAGCGCCAGCTCGGCCGCACCAGCGAGATGATCCACCCGATCGAGGACCTGATCGTCAACATCACCGAGGCCATGACGCTGCTCCCCGGCGACGTGATCCTCACCGGCACCCCCGCGGGCGTCGGCCCCCTCAACGTCGGCGACGAGGTCGCCGTCACCATCGAAGGCATCGGCACTCTCACCAACAAGGTTGTCAAGCGTGGCTAGCGCACCCGGCTCCGTACGCGTCCGTTTCTGTCCCTCGCCCACCGGTAACCCCCACGTGGGCCTGGTCCGCACCGCCCTGTTCAACTGGGCGTTCGCCCGGCACCACGGCGGCACCCTGGTCTTCCGCATCGAGGACACCGACGCGGCCCGCGACTCCGAGGAGTCGTACCACCAGCTGCTCGACGCGATGCGCTGGCTGGGCTTCGACTGGGACGAGGGCCCCGAGGTCGGCGGCCCGCACGCGCCGTACCGCCAGTCGCAGCGCATGGACCTCTACAAGGACGTCGCCCGCAAGCTCCTCGACGGCGGCTACGCCTACCACTGCTACTGCTCCCAGGAGGAGCTGGACACCCGCCGCGAGGCCGCACGCGCCGCGGGCAGGCCCTCCGGCTACGACGGCCACTGCCGCGAGCTGACCGAGGCGCAGGTCGAGGAGTACAAGGCCCAGGGCCGCGAGCCGATCGTCCGCTTCCGCATGCCCGACGAGACGATCACCTTCACGGACCTGGTCCGCGGCGAGCTGACCTTCACCCCGGAGAACGTCCCGGACTACGGCATCGTCCGCGCCAACGGCGCCCCCCTCTACACGCTCGTCAACCCCGTCGACGACGCCCTGATGGAGATCACCCACGTCCTGCGCGGCGAGGACCTGCTCTCCTCCACCCCGCGCCAGATCGCCCTCTACAAGGCGCTGATCGAACTGGGCATCGCCAAGGGGATCCCGCAGTTCGGCCACCTGCCGTACGTGATGGGCGAGGGCAACAAGAAGCTCTCCAAGCGCGACCCGCAGTCCTCCCTCAACCTCTACCGGGAGCGCGGCTTCCTCCCCGAGGGCCTGCTCAACTACCTCTCCCTGCTCGGCTGGTCCCTCTCGGCCGACCAGGACATCTTCACGATCGACGAGATGGTCGCGGCCTTCGACGTCTCCGACGTGAACCCCAACCCGGCCCGCTTCGACCTCAAGAAGTGCGAGGCGATCAACGGCGACCACATCCGCATGCTGGAGGTGAAGGACTTCGCCGAGCGCTGCCGCCCGTGGCTGAAGGCCCCCTTCGCCCCCTGGGCGCCGGAGGACTTCGACGAGGCCAAGTGGCAGGCGATCGCGCCGCACGCGCAGACCCGCCTGAAGGTCCTGTCCGAGATCACCGACAACGTCGACTTCCTCTTCCTGCCCGAGCCGGTCTTCGACGAGGCCGGCTGGAACAAGGCCATGAAGGAGGGCTCGGACGCCCTGCTGCGCACGGCCCGCGAGAAGCTGGACGCGGCCGACTGGACCTCCCCCGAGTCCCTGAAGGAGGCCGTCCTGGCCGCCGGCGAGGCCCACGGCCTCAAGCTCGGCAAGGCCCAGGCCCCGGTCCGCGTCGCCGTCACCGGCCGCACGGTCGGCCTGCCGCTCTTCGAGTCCCTGGAGATCCTCGGCAAGGAGAAGTCGCTGGCCCGCATCGACGCGGCGCTGGCGAAGCTGGCCGCGTAGGACGGCCCACGCGCCCGTGAGGGGCGGCACCCGGAACCACCGGGTGCCGCCCCTTCGCCGTCCCGGCCCCGGACCGGCTGTCGGTGCCGGACGTTACTGTTCCGGCAACGCGGCGCCCCACGCCGCCCACCGGCCGTCACGACCCCGCCGGTCCCGGTCCACACCCCTCCTCGGAAAGGCGCCCCCATGCCGATGTCCGCCCGTGACTACACCTGGCTGTTCACACCGGGCAGCACCTTCGCGTACGAGTCGGGAACGACGGGCGTGATCCACGTCGCCGACGGGGGCGAGCTGTGGCTGCCCACCGGCCGGGTCGTGGCCTGCGACCCGTTCGTCTACCTCGGCCAGGGCGACATCGAGCCCTTCACGGTCTCCGTCGAACCCGGCCGCTACCGCGTCGAGGCGGCCGTGGCGACCCTCACCCGGCCCGGCGAGCCCCCGTCCGACGTCCCCCACCTGCAGGTCGCCGCCGCCCGCCTCGTCGTCCGCGACGAACCCACCGCCGCCTGGGAGCTCGCCCTGCTCCCCGGCCAGGACCCGGCCGAACTCGGCGACGAGGAGTTCTACGGCTACGGCGTCGACGCCGGCACCGGCTGCTTCTACGACGCGGCGGCCGAGGCGTCCTTCCCCGAGTGCGAGGGCGACGAGGGGCCCCTGTGGGACGCCTTCGAGGGCAGCGACTGGGCGCCCGGCCCCCACCTGGTCACCGCCCCGGAGACAGGGCACGCCCTCGCCGCGTTCAGCTCCGGCTGGGGCGACGGCGCCTACCCGACCTGGATCGGCCGTACCGCGGCCGGCGAGGTCACCTGCTTCGTCACGGACTTCTTCGTCGCCCCGGACCCGTCCGAGTCCGCCGAACCGTCCGAGTCCGCCGAACCGTCCGAGCCGGCCGCGGCCACCGCCTGACCCGCCCCCGCGGCGCGGAGACTCCCGCCGGTTCCCGCGATCCCGCCCGCGCACGCGCGTCCGGCGCTACCGTCGGTGGCATGGCGATCCGAGCCGTCGTCTGGGACGTCGACGACACCCTCTTCGACTACACCACCGCGGACCGCGAGGGCCTGCGCGCCCATCTCGCGGCCGAGGGCCTGCTCGACGGATACGGAACCGCCGAGCAGGCCCTGGCGCTGTGGCGGGAGATCACGGAGGCCCAGTGGGCGCGGTTCGCGGCCGGCGAGGTCGACTACGTCACACAGCGCCGCGACCGCACCCGGATCTTCCTCGGCCGCGACCTGACCGACACCGAGGCCGACGACTGGTTCGGCCGCTACCTGGCGCACTACGAGGCCGCCTGGGCCCTCTTCCCGGACGTCCTGCCCGTCCTGGACGCCCTGGCTGCCAGCCACCGCCACGCGGTGCTGTCCAACTCCAGCCTCCCCGTCCAGGACCGCAAGCTGCGCGTCCTCGGCGTCCGCGACCGCTTCGAGACCCTCCTGTGCGCCGCCGAGCTCGGCGTCTCCAAGCCCGAGGCCGCCGCCTTCCTGGCCGCCTGCGACGCCCTCGGCCTCGCCCCGCACGAGGTCGCCTACGTCGGCGACCACCCGGAGATCGACGGCCGGGGCGCCGCCGACGCCGGGCTGCTGTCGGTGTGGATCGACCGCGGCGGCACCCGCGCGACCCTCGACCCGCCCGCCGGACCGAGGCGCATCGCGACCCTCGCCGAACTGCCCGCCCTCCTCGCTCCGGATACCCGTTTTGGAGCCCCGTCCTCCTTCGGGTAATGTTCTTCCTGCGCCGAGGGGAACGGGCCGAAAGGCCGGAGACCCGAAGCGCAAGCTAGAACAAGATCCCCTCTGGGGCTTGCGTTCCAGTGGCCTATGGTGTAATTGGCAGCACGACTGATTCTGGTTCAGTTAGTCTTGGTTCGAGTCCAGGTAGGCCAGCTCGCAGAGCTCATCTGCACCCGCGGATCTCATCCGCAAGCCCCCGTTGTGTAGCGGCCTAGCACGCTGCCCTCTCAAGGCAGTAGCGCCGGTTCGAATCCGGTCGGGGGTACTGGTTCCGATCAGATCATGGATCATGTCGGAATCGCTAGGGCCCCCGTTGTGTAGCGGCCTAGCACGCCGCCCTCTCAAGGCGGTAGCGCCGGTTCGAATCCGGTCGGGGGTACTGAAGGTGAACGGCCCCAGAGGTCTAAACCACCTTGGTCTATGGTGTAATTGGCAGCACGACTGATTCTGGTTCAGTTAGTCTTGGTTCGAGTCCAGGTAGACCAGCTCGGACCTGCGGAAACGCAGGGTCCACGCCCCCGTTGTGTAGCGGCCTAGCACGCCGCCCTCTCAAGGCGGTAGCGCCGGTTCGAATCCGGTCGGGGGTACATACAGGATGGCCCCCCGCTTCGGCGGGGGGCCATCGGCGTTCTCGCTTCCGCTCGCTGCCGGTCCGTCCGGCGTGCCCACGTCCCGTACGGGCTGCTCCCTTCGGTCAGGTGCCGGGGAGGGCCTGCCGCGGCGTTGAGGCCGGCCCTCCCGGTGGCGGTCCGCCGGGCTCAGCCGGAGCGCCGCAGCGCCTCGGAGAGGCGGCCGGCGGCGTCGATGACCGCCTGGGCGTGCATCCGGCCCGGGTGGCGGGTCAGGCGCTCGATGGGACCGGAGACCGAGACGGCGGCCACCACACGGTTGGAGGGGCCGCGCACGGGCGCGGAGACGGACGCCACGCCCGGCTCGCGCTCGCCGATCGACTGGGCCCAGCCCCGGCGCCGTACGCCCGACAGGGCCGTCGCCGTGAAGCGGGCGCCCTGCAGGCCGCGGTGCAGGCGCTCCGGCTCCTCCCAGGCCAGCAGGATCTGCGCCGAGGAGCCGGCCTTCATCGTCAGGGTGGAGCCGACCGGGACCGTGTCCCTCAGGCCCGACAGGCGCTCCGCCGCGGCGACACAGATGCGCATGTCGCCCTGGCGGCGGTAGAGCTGCGCGCTCTCGCCGGTGACGTCCCGGAGATGGGTGAGCACCGGGCCCGCGGTCGCCAGGAGGCGGTCCTCGCCCGCCGCCGCAGCCAGCTCCGCCAGGCGCGGGCCGAGGATGAAACGGCCCTGCATGTCGCGGGCCACCATGCGGTGGTGTTCCAGGGCCACGGCCAGGCGGTGGGCCGTGGGTCGTGCCAGTCCGGTCGCTCCGACCAGACCCGCGAGGGTGGCCGGACCGGACTCCAGAGCGCTCAGGACGAGTGCCGCCTTGTCCAGAACGCCGACGCCGCTACTGTTGTCCATGCAACGATACTTGCGTCTCACTCTGTGAAACGCAAGTTCAATTTTCCGTGGAACGCGCCACCCTGGAGAGCACGACGTCACAGCGGCCCGTGGACATGAGGGCCTGGTGGCGGACGCCCGGAAACAGGGGTGCGGGCGCCGCCTCCTCAAGATCTCTAGTTGGGTCGGCCGTTCCGTGCCGACCGGAGGGAAAGCGATGGGTAGGACACTCGCGGAGAAGGTCTGGGACGACCATGTCGTCCGGCGCGCCGAGGGCGAGCCCGACCTCCTCTACATCGATCTGCACCTGCTGCACGAGGTGACCAGCCCGCAGGCCTTCGACGGCCTCCGCAAGAGCGGCCGGAAGGTGCGCCGGCTCGACCTGACCATCGCCACCGAGGACCACAACACCCCGACCCTCGACATCGACAAGCCCATCGCCGACCCGGTCTCCCGGGCCCAGCTGGAGACGCTGCGCAAGAACTGCGCCGAGTTCGGCGTCCGGCTGCACCCGCTGGGCGACGTCGAGCAGGGCGTCGTCCACGTCGTCGGGCCTCAGCTGGGTCTGACCCAGCCCGGCACCACCGTGGTCTGCGGCGACTCGCACACCTCCACGCACGGCGCCTTCGGCGCGCTGGCGTTCGGCATCGGCACCTCCCAGGTCGAGCACGTGCTGGCCACCCAGACGCTGCCGATGGCCCGCCCGAAGACCATGGCGATCACCGTCGACGGCGAGCTGCCCGAGGGCGTCACCGCCAAGGACCTGATCCTGGCGATCATCGCGAAGATCGGCACCGGCGGCGGCCAGGGCTACATCCTGGAGTACCGCGGCGAGGCCATCGAGAAGCTCTCGATGGAAGCCCGCATGACCATCTGCAACATGTCGATCGAGGCCGGCGCCCGCGCGGGCATGATCGCCCCCGACGAGACCACCTTCGCCTACCTCAAGGGCCGCCCGCACGCCCCCGAGGGCGCCGACTGGGACGCGGCGGTGGAGTACTGGAAGACGCTGCGCACCGACGACGACGCCGAGTTCGACGCCGAGGTCGTCATCGACGCCGCCGAGCTGTCGCCGTTCGTCACCTGGGGCACCAACCCGGGCCAGGGCGCCCCGCTGTCCGCGTCCGTCCCCGACCCGGCCTCGTACGAAGACGCTTCGGAGCGCCTCGCCGCCGAAAAGGCCCTGGAGTACATGGGGTTGGAGGCCGGGCAGCCGCTGCGCTCCATCAAGGTGGACACCGTCTTCGTAGGCTCCTGCACCAACGGCCGCATCGAGGACCTGCGCAACGCCGCCGAGATCCTCAAGGGCCGCAAAGTCGCCGACGGCGTACGGATGCTGGTCGTCCCCGGCTCCGCACGGGTCGGGCTCCAGGCCGTCTCCGAGGGCCTGGACGTGGTCTTCAAGGAGGCCGGCGCCGAGTGGCGGCACGCGGGCTGCTCGATGTGCCTGGGCATGAACCCCGACCAGCTCGCCCCCGGCGAGCGCTCCGCGTCCACCTCCAACCGCAACTTCGAGGGGCGGCAGGGCAAGGGCGGCCGTACGCACCTGGTGTCGCCGCAGGTCGCGGCGGCCACCGCGGTCCTCGGCCACCTCGCCTCCCCGGCCGACCTGGCCGCCGCCGACGCCCCCACGCCCGCTGGAGTCTGATCAGTCATGGAAGCCTTCACCACCCACACCGGCCGGGCCGTCCCGCTGCGCCGCAGCAACGTCGACACCGACCAGATCATCCCCGCCCACTGGCTCAAGAAGGTCACGCGCGACGGGTTCGAGGACGGGCTGTTCGAGGCCTGGCGCAAGGACCCCGAGTTCGTGCTCAACCGCCCCGAGCGGCAGGGCGCCACGGTGCTGGTCGCCGGCCCCGACTTCGGCACCGGCTCCTCCCGCGAGCACGCCGTGTGGGCGCTGCAGAACTACGGCTTCAAGGCCGTGATCTCCTCCCGCTTCGCCGACATCTTCCGCGGCAACTCGCTGAAGAACGGCCTGCTCACGGTGGTCCTGGACCAGAAGATCGTCGACCGGCTGTGGGAGCTCACCGAAGCCGACCCCACCGCCGAGGTCACGGTCGACCTGGTCGGGCGCGAGGTGCGCGCCGAGGGCGTCACCGCCTCCTTCGAGCTGGACGAGAACTCCCGCTGGCGGCTGCTGAACGGCCTCGACGACATCTCGATCACCCTGCAGAACGAGGCGGACATCGCCGCGTACGAGGCGAAGCGCCCGTCGTTCAAGCCGCGGACGCTCCAGGTCTGACCCCGGCCGAGCACAAGGTCGACTTTCGGCCACCTCAAACCCCACTCTGTACCCCCGATCGGTCCGATCGGGGGTACAGCCGTGTCTGGGTCCGGCCGGCCCCGGGCGCCACCGCCGCATCCCTCAACGTCCCACGTTAAAAGGGGGATTGCCGGGGTACGCGAGGCGCGTGACCGCGGCTTCGGCGGTGGCCCGCCAGGCCGCCCGAGGCGGCAGTTGCCCCCCTGCGCAGGCGACAACTCGCCCCAGATGGCACAATCTGTGCATGGAACACGACGGCCAACTCGAGCTCTATGCGGCGGTCGCGGTCCAGCTCAAGGAAGCGCACGCCAGGGTGCGCGCACTGCAAGTCCCGGAGGGCGTACGGGTGGCGCTGACCCGGAAGCTGCTGGTCATTACGGCCGCGGCCAAACACGATCTCGCCGGTGCGGCAAGGCGCCTGGAGCGGTTCAGCGCGGATCTCGACGAGGGCCGATTCCCCGAAGAGGAACGCTGAACGGGCCGGGACAGTCGAGTCGGTTGCGGCACAAGGGTGATAAGCCCGTTTCGTGTTTGATTTGCGGTATATATCTGCCTAACGTGCGAAAAAGCTGGAACACTTTCGTTCCGGCGATGTCTCCGAAGGGGAAGACGTGAACAAGGCGCAGCTCGTAGAAGCGATTGCCGACAAGATGGGCGGCCGCCAGCAGGCCGCCGATGCCGTCGACGCGGTACTGGACGCCATCGTCCGTGCGGTGGTCGCGGGTGACCGGGTCTCGGTCACCGGCTTCGGTTCCTTCGAGAAGGTCGACCGTCCGGCCCGCTACGCCCGTAACCCCCAGACGGGCGAGCGGGTTCGGGTCAAGAAGACCTCCGTCCCCCGTTTCCGCGCGGGTCAGGGCTTCAAGGACCTGGTCAGCGGCTCGAAGAAGCTCCCGAAGAACGACATCGCGGTCAAGAAGGCGCCCAAGGGCAGCCTGTCCGGCCCGACGCCCACGATCGCCAAGGCCGCGGGCAAGAAGGCCGCCGCCAAGAAGGCCACGGGCGCGGCGAAGAAGACGACCGCCAAGAAGACCACCGCGGCGGCGAAGAAGACCACCGCCAAGAAGACCACCGCCGCGGCGACGAAGACGGCGGCCAAGAAGGCCCCCGCCACCAAGGCCACCGCCAAGACCACCGCGGCGAAGAAGACCACCGCCAAGAAGGCGCCGGCGAAGAAGGCGACTGCCACGAAGGCACCCGCCAAGAAGTCGACCGCGCGCAAGACGACCGCCAAGAAGACCACCGCCCGCAAGAAGTAGCGGGCGGCAGGGCACCAGGGCACTCACGCGCCGGGCCGGACTCCTTCACGGAGTCCGGCCCGCGGCCTGTCCGCCGGGACCCCTGGGGTCCGGAGGCTCAGAACGTCTGCAGGGTCACCAGCGTGATCCGCCGCCCCTCGCCCTCGCCCTCGGTCTCGATGCGCACCCGCTGGCCGGGGCGCAGCAGTCTCAGGCCGCCCGCGTCGAACGCCGCCGCGTCGAAGGGGACGGGCGTGCCGTCGTCGAGCAGCACCTGCCCGCTGCGGCTTTCCGGGTCGTACGTGTATGCGGTCGCCTGCATGGCGGCAGCCTACTGCCCCGGTACCGGGTCCCGCCCCGGCAGCCGCGCCGCCGCCGCGGCCGTGCGCGGGCCGACCCCCAGCGCCAGCGCTGCCCGCAGATCGTCGCCGGTGTCGACGTCCTGCCGTACGGAATCCACCGCCGCCAAGCGGAGTTCCACCGCGCCGGACGCGTGGTGGCGGGCGCGGGAATCAGGGCCGAAAGCGGGCCGCAGCGCCTGGCCCGGAGCGGCGGCCAGCAGCGTCGTGCCGATTGCGGCGGCATCGGCGAGAAAAGCGCGCGGGAATTGCGCGGCGGCCTCCAGGACACGGGCCAATTCCGCGGGGCGCAAGGCCGGAAGGTCGGCATTGAGGGTGGCCACCGGACGGCCGGGACGCGAGGACCGTACGACCGCCGCCGCATGGGCCAGGGCGGCGTTCAGGCCTTTGCGGGGCTCGTCGGGAACGATGCCGGCACCCAGTGCGGCCAGCTCCCGGCCGGCCCGCGCGTCCTCCGTGACGACTGCCACATCCGCCACCGCCGGGCAGGCCAGCGCCGCCGCCACCGTGTCCTGTGCGAAGGCGAGCGCGAGGTGGGGCCGCACCCCGTCGTCCGCGGTGTCCGACAGCCTGCTCTTGGCCCGGGCCAAGGGCTTCACGGGCACGACCAAGGTCCACTGCACGAGCGTTCCGTCCCTCTCTTGTCGTGGCCATTGTCCCCCCGCAGGCCCGGTCGTCCCCGGGGCGGGGCGTACGGTGTTCTCGACAGACCGGCGGCCTGGGGCGACACTTGTGCGGCCCCTTGGCCGCGTCCAGGCCCTAGAGGAAGGTGTCCGCGTGCCCCGCCGCAGAATCGGCTTCTGGTACCGCTTCGCCGCGGTGATCTGCAAACCGCCGCTGGTGGTGCTGCTCAAGCGGGACTGGCGCGGAATGGAGCACATTCCGGCCGAGGGTGGATTCATCACGGTCGTGAATCACAATTCACACATCGATCCCTTCGCGTACGCGCATTTCCAGTACAACACCGGGCGCGTGCCGCGATTCCTGGCGAAGAGCGGTCTCTTCAAGAAAGGATTCGTCGGCGCCGCGATGCGCGGCACCGGACAGATCCCCGTCTACCGCGAGAGCACGGACGCGCTGAGCGCCTTCCGGGCCGCGATCGACGCCGTGGAGCGCGGCGAGTGCGTCGCCTTCTACCCCGAGGGCACCCTCACCCGCGACCCGGACGGCTGGCCCATGACCGGCAAGACCGGCGCCGCGCGCGTCGCCCTGCAGACCCGGTGCCCGGTGATCCCCGTCGCCCAGTGGGGCTGCAACGAGGTGCTGCCGCCCTACGCGAAGAAGCCGCGCCTGTTCCCGCGCAAGACCCACCACGTCCTCGCCGGCCCGCCGGTCGACCTGACGCGCTTCTACGGCAAGGAGATGTCCGCCGACGTCCTGAAGGAGGCGACGGAGGTCATCATGGCGGCCATCACCCGCCAGCTGGAGGAGATCCGCGGCGAGAAGGCACCCGACACCCCCTACGACCCGCGCCGCGAGCGGATCGAGCAGCGGCGCCGGACGCAGGCGCAGAAGCAGCGGGGCAAGCAGGCGGAAGGGCAGGGAACGTGAGCGGACCCCTCAAGGCGGTCGTCTTCAGCGCCGGGTCGTGGGGCACGGCCTTCGGCATGGTGCTCGCCGACGCGGGGTGCGAGGTCACCCTGTGGGCGCGCCGCCCGGACGTCGCGGACGCCATCAACTCCACCCGGACCAACCCCGACTACTTCCCCGGCGTCGAACTCCCGGAGAACATCAGGGCCACCACGGACCCGGCCGAGGCCGCCGCCGGCGCCGACTACACGGTCCTGTCCGTCCCCTCCCAGACGCTGCGCGGCAACCTCGCCGCGTGGGCGCCGCTGCTCGCGCCCGACACCGTCCTCGTCTCCCTGATGAAGGGCATCGAACTCGGCTCCGCGATGCGGATGAGCGAGGTCGTCGAGGATGTCGCCAAGGTCGGCCGGGACCGGATCGCCGTGGTCACCGGCCCCAACCTCGCCCGGGAGATCGCCGCCCGCATGCCGGCCGCCGCCGTGGTCGCCTGCACCGACGAGGCCGTCGCCCGGCGGCTCCAGACCGCCTGCCACACGCCGTACTTCCGGCCGTACACCAACACCGACGTCGTCGGCTGCGAACTCGGCGGCGCGGTCAAGAACGTGATCGGGCTGGCCGTCGGCATCGCCGACGGCATGGGCCTGGGCGACAACGCCAAGGGCTCGCTCATCACCCGCGGCCTCGCCGAGACCACCCGCCTCGGGGTCGCGCTCGGCGCCGACCCGCTCACCTTCTCCGGGCTGGCCGGCCTCGGCGACCTGGTGGCGACCTGCTCCTCGCCGCTGTCCCGCAACCACACCTTCGGCACCAACCTCGGCAAGGGCATGACCCTCCAGGAGACCATCGCGGTCACCAGGCAGACCGCCGAGGGCGTCAAGTCCTGCCAGTCGGTGCTGGATCTGGCCCGGCGCCACGGCGTCGACATGCCGATCACCGAGACGGTCGTCGGCATCGTGCACGAGGGCAAGCCGCCGGCGGTCGCGCTGAAGGAGCTGATGTCGCGCAGCGCGAAGCCCGAGCGACGCTGAGCGACGGCCGCGCCACGCGGCCGCGCCGACGCTGTGCCGTGCCCCTACGGGCGGGTACTCTCGTCGCGATATGAGCACCGAGAACCTCCCCCAGACCCCCGGGCAGCCGACGCGCAAGCCGCGCGTGGCCGTCGTGTTCGGCGGGCGCAGCTCCGAGCACGGCATCTCCGCGGTCACCGCCGGAGCCGTCCTGAAGGCCATCGACCGGACCAAGTACGACGTCCTGCCGATCGGCATCACCCGGGACGGCCGCTGGGCGCTCACCGCCGACGAGCCGGAGCGCATGGCGATCACCGAACGCCGCACGCCCAGCGTCGAGGAGCTCGCCGAGTCGACCGAGGGCAGCGTGGTGCTCTCCGTCGACCCCGGCAGCCGCGAAGTCGTCTACAGCGAACCCGGCGCGGTGCCCAAGGCCCTGGGCGAGGTCGACGTGGTCTTCCCGGTGCTGCACGGCCCCTACGGCGAGGACGGCACCCTCCAGGGTCTGCTGGAGCTGTCCGGCGTGCCGTACGTGGGCTCCGGTGTGCTCGCCTCGGCCGTCGGCCAGGACAAGGAGTACATGAAGCGGGTGTTCACCTCCTTCGGGCTGAAGGTGGGCCCGTACGTGGTGATCCGGCCGCGCGAGTGGCAGCGGGACGTCGCCGCCGCCCGCAAGAAGATCGTCGACTTCGCCGGCGAGCACGGCTGGCCGCTGTTCGTGAAGCCCGCGCGCGCGGGCTCCTCCATCGGCATCACCAAGGTCGACGACCTGTCCGGTCTCGACGAGGCGATCGAGGAGGCCCAGCGGCACGACCCGAAGATCATCGTGGAGGCGGCGCTGCGCGGACGCGAGATCGAGTGCGGGGTGCTGGAGTTCGAGGACGGCCCGCGGGCCTCCGTACCCGCCGAGATCCCGCCGCCGAGCGCGCACGCGTACTACGACTTCGAGGCCAAGTACATCGACTCCACGCCCGGCATCGTGCCCGCCCCGCTGACGCCCGAGGAGACGGCCGAGGTGCAGCGGCTGGCGGTGGAGGCGTTCGAGGCGGCCTCCTGCGAGGGGCTGGTGCGCGCGGACTTCTTCCTCACCGAGGACGGGGAGTTCGTCATCAACGAGATCAACACGATGCCCGGCTTCACGCCGATCTCGATGTACCCGCAGATGTGGCAGGCCAGCGGGATCGCCTACCCGGAGCTGGTGGACCGCCTGGTGCAGGCGGCGCTGCGCCGCTCCACGGGGCTGCGCTGAGGGCCGTACCGGCCGTATCGGCGGTACCGGCCGGATGACGGATCAGTCGGCGATCCCCTCGGGGATCGCCTTCTTCACGGCCGGGGCCAGGTCGACCAGCGGCGCCAGGCCGTCCTGCGTGCGCTCCTTCGGGATCGTCACCTCGACATAGGCCCTGCGCAGCGTGGTGGTGAACCGGAACGACCCGTCCTTCCGCTTCTGCAGCAGCCACCCCACGCCGTCCACCTCGACGCCGTCGGCCTCCGGATCGTCCATCGCGGCGGGCCGCGGCACACCGCAGCGCAGTATGATCACCGGGTTTCCCCAGCCCGCCGTCAGGGCGGACCGGGGCTCGGGGTCCTCACGGTCCAGACCGTCCGCCTTCGACGGCAGTTCCTCGTCCAGGCTCCGGCAGAGCCTCGCCGTGTCCGCGCCGGGGCTGGGAACCGCCGCCGAGGCGCTGCCGTCCCCGGAGGAGCAGCCCGCCGCGGCCAGGAGCAGGGCGAGCGCGGACGGAGCGAGGACGAAGCGGTGCCGGTGCGCGAAGGAGTTCACCGGCACAGGGTAGACGGGGGCTAGAGATGGACGACGGGGCAGGTCAGGGTGCGGGTGATGCCGTCCACCTGCTGGACCTTGGCGACCACCATGCGGCCCAGGTCGTCGACCGTGTCGGCCTGCGCCCGCACGATGACGTCGTACGGGCCCGTCACGTCCTCGGCCTGGATCACACCGGGGATCTTGCTGATGGTCTCGGCGACGGTCGACGCCTTGCCGACCTCCGTCTGGATCAGGATGTACGCCTGTACCACGGAACCTCCAGGGCGGCCACGAGGATCATGTGGGGGAAAGGAACGCCACGGTATCGCGTCGCCGCTCCCCGCGGGGAGACCTGCGGGGTGCCGGGCGCGCGCGCCGGGGGTGCGGGGAGGATACGAGTTGACGGTTCCGGCGGAGACGGCTTCGGCCGGCTCCCCGGCCGGCAACTTCGACCGTAACGAGGACAGAGATGACGCGCGACCGGGCCCGGACAGGGACAGAAGGGGAGCAAGGGCAATGAAGGGCACTGTTGGTGAGCTCGGGGAGTTCGGGCTCATCAGGGAGCTCACCTCCCGTCTCACCACCACCCCGGCGGTCCGCATCGGCCCCGGCGACGACGCCGCGGTGGTCGCCGCGCCCGACCGCCGGGTCGTGGCCAGCACCGACGTCCTGGTGGAGGGCCGGCACTTCCGCCGCGACTGGTCCACCGCCTACGACGTGGGCCGCAAGGCGGCGGCGCAGAACCTCGCCGACATCGCCGCGATGGGCGCCGTGCCCACCGCGTTGCTGCTCGGCCTGGTCGTGCCCGCCGAACTGCCGGTGACCTGGCCGACCGAGCTGATGGACGGGCTGCGCGACGAGTGCCAGGTCGCGGGCGCCGCCGTGGTCGGCGGCGACGTGGTGCGCGGCGACAGCGTCACCGTGTCCATCACCGCCCTCGGCGACCTGCGCGGCCAGGAGCCGGTGACGCGGGGCGGCGCCCGGCCCGGCGACCTCGTCGCGGTGACCGGCTGGCTGGGCTGGTCCGCGGCCGGGTACGCGGTGCTGTCCCGCGGGTTCCGCTCGCCGCGCGCCTTCGTGGAGGCCCACCGCCGCCCGGAGCCGCCGTACCACGCGGGCCCGGCCGCCGCCGCGCTCGGCGCCACCGCGATGTGCGACGTCAGCGACGGGCTGATCGCCGACCTCGGGCACATCGCCGAGGCGAGCAACGTGCGCATCGACATCCGCTCCGGGCAGATCGACATCCCCACCCAGATGCACGACATCGGGCAGGCCGTCGGCGTCGACCCGCTGCAGTGGGTGCTGACCGGGGGAGAGGACCACGCGATCGTGGCGACCTTCCCGCCGGACGTGAAGCTGCCCGCCCGCTGGAAGGTCATCGGCGAGGTCCTCAACCCCTCGGCGCTGCCCCAGGTCACCGTCGACGGGGCACCCTGGACGAGCAAGGGCGGCTGGGACCACTTCGGAGAGGACATAGAGTCATGAGCGCGTTGCCGAGGGTGCTGACGGTCGCGGGGTCCGACTCCGGCGGCGGCGCGGGGATCCAGGCCGACCTGAAGGCGATGCTCGCGCTCGGCGTGCACGGCATGAGCGTGATCACCGCGGTGACCGCGCAGAACTCCCTGGGCGTGCAGGGCGCCTGGGAGCTGCCGGTGGACGCGGTGCGGGCGCAGTACCGCAGCGTCGTCGACGACATCGGCGTCCAGGCGGTCAAGACCGGCATGCTGGCCTCGGCGGAACTGGTCGAGACGGTCGCCGAGTTGATCGCCGGTACCCACGCGCCCGCGGTCGTCGACCCGGTCGGCGTCTCCAAGCACGGGGACGCGCTGCTGGCCGCCTCCGCCCTGGACTCCGTCCGCACCAAGCTGCTGCCGGTGGCGACCGTCGCCACGCCCAACCTCGACGAGGTGGCGCAACTGACCGGCGTGCGCGTCGCGTCGGAACCCGACCTGCGCCGGGCCGCCGCGGCCGTGCTGGAGTACGGGCCGCGCTGGGTGCTGATCAAGGGCGGCCATCTGCCCGGGGACGCCGTGGACCTGCTCACGGACGGCTCCGAGGAGCACTGGCTGCGGGCGCCCCGCTACGACAACCGGCACACCCACGGCACGGGCTGCACCCTCGCCTCGGCGATCGCCTCCCAGCTGGCCAAGGGGCAGCCGGTGCCGGAGGCGGTGGCGGCGGCCAAGGAGTACGTCACCGGGGCGATCGCGGCCGGGTTCCCGCTCGGCGGGGGCATCGGGCCCGTGGATCACGGGTGGGCGTTCAGGACGGACAGGGCAGACAAGGCGGACAGGGTGGGTGGTCCGGGAGTCTGATGCCGGTGGCGGCGGCCCGGGCGGGGGCGCCGCCGTCGGTGCGTGGGTCCGGAGGGGCCGGGGTGCCGAGCGCCTGGGCCGGATTCCGGCTGGCCCGGGCCGGGAACAGACCGGTGCGGCTGTTCCTCGTGCTTTCCGGGTACGCGGTTTTTCCGGGCACGCAAAAAGCCGGCCCACCTTTCGGTGGACCGGCTCAGTGCAAGCGAACCAGCAGTGGCCGCGCGCTCTTGCTGAGCGTCAGCGCGAGACCTTGCCGGCCTTGATGCACGAGGTGCAAGCGTTCACGCGCTTCGGCGTCCCGCCGACCACGGTACGCACACGCTGGATGTTCGGGTTCCAGCGGCGAGACGTACGGCGGTGCGAGTGCGAGATGTTGTTGCCGAAGCCCGGCCCCTTGCCGCAGACGTCGCAGTTGGCAGCCACGGGTCACTCCAAAGACTTCAGATGCACTTACGGTTAATCCCGGCATGCCGGGATCGAGATCTTAGGCTCTTGCGAGCATTCCGAGATCTGAGTGGCGCTGCCAGGGGAACTAGCCCGATCGGATCGGGCAACCGGAGCAGCATACAACGGCTGCTCCCGTACAACGAAACTACCATGGCAGCTCAGGAGCCGGTTCCCGGCCCTCTTCCGGCGGGTACCGCCCCGGGGTCTACGCTGCGTGCCACATTCAGCAGCTCAGGGAGGCGCAGGTGGCGCAGGTGCCGCAGAGGTTCTTCGACGCTCTGGCGGTGCGCACCTGGTGCGGTCTGGCGCTGCGCGCGCTGGGGAGCGCGCGTGAGGAGATCGACGCGATCAACGTCTATCCCGTCGCGGACGGGGACACCGGCACCAACCTGTACCTGACCGTCGAGTCGGCCGTCGCCGCGGTGGAGGCGGTCTTCGCGGCACACGAGGTGGGACCCGGCGGCCGTGGTGACGCCGGACCCGGCGGGACCGGTGCCGGCGGGGCGGAGGCGTCCGGCGGGCCGTCGCTGGCCGAGGCCGCGCGGGCCATGGCCCACGGGGCGCTGATCGGCGCGCGCGGCAACTCCGGCACGATCCTGGCGCAGCTGCTGCGCGGCATGGCCCAGGTCCTCGCCGGCCGGGGTGAGGACGCTTACACCGACGGCCCCGGCCTGCGGCTCGCCTTGCGGCGTGCGGCCGACTCCGCCCGGCAGGCCGTGGCCCACCCGGTCGAGGGCACCGTCCTGTCGGTCGCCTCCGCCGCCGCCGACGCGGCCGAGAGGGCGGAGGGCGACTGCGGTGCCGTGGCCCGCGCGGCGTACGAGGGCGCCCGGACGGCGCTCGCCGCGACGCCCGGCCGGCTGCCGGTGCTGCGGCGCGCGGGAGTGGTCGACGCCGGCGGGTGCGGGCTGGTGTCGGTGCTCGCCGCGCTGGTGGAAGCGCTGACGGGGGAGGCGCCGGCCGCCGGTGCGTCCGCGTCCCGGACGGTGCCTCCCCTCGGCGGCGCCCACGCGCGTGGGGAGCGCGCCGGCCGGGACACCTCCGGAGACCTCCGCGCAGACGCCGTCGGAGCCGGCTCCGACGAGGGCGGCCTGCCCGGTGAGTGCGACACTCCCGGCGGTACTCCCGGCGGTGGCCCCTCCTTCGAGGTGATCTACCTCCTGGAGGCCGACGACGCCGCCGTCACGCGGCTGCGGGAGCGGCTCGACGCCCTCGGGGACTCCCTTGTGGTGGTCGGCGGCGACGGGCTGTGGAACGTCCACGTGCACGTCGACGACGCCGGCGCCGCCGTCGAGGCGGGCGTCGAGGCCGGGCGGCCGTACCGCATCCGGATCACCCACTTCGGACAGGGCGACGCGCACACCGCCGGCGCCGGGCGCCCGTTCCGCGAACCGGCCCAGCGCGCCGTGGTGGCCGTGGTGCCCGGCGAGGGACTGGCCGGGCTGTACTCCGAGGCCGGCGCCACCACCGTCCTGGCCCGCCCCGGGGAGCCGCCGGCGAGCGGGGAGCTGGTGGAGGCGGTACGGCGGGCCCACGCGCGCGAGGTCGTGCTGCTGCCCAACGACGCCGAGCTGCGGCACACCGCCGCCGCGGCGGCCGAGCAGGCCCGCGCGGCGGGCGTCCGGGTGGCCCTCATCCCGACCCGTTCCGCGGTCCAGGGCATCGCGGCGCTCGCCGTGCACGAGCCCGGCCGCCGCTTCGACGAGGACGTCGTGGCGATGACCTCGGCGGCCGGCGCCACCCGCTACGCCGAGGTCACCGTCGCCGAGCGCGAGTCCTGGACCACGGCCGGCATCTGCCAGGCCGGGGACGTGCTCGGCCTGATCGACGGGGACGTCGCCGTGATCGGGCCGGACGTCACCGCCACCGCCCGGACCGTCCTCGACCGCATGCTCGCCGCCGGGGGCGAACTGGTCACCCTGGTCCTCGGCGACGAGGTCCCCGAGACGGTCGCCGAGCACCTCGAGGCACGCGTCCGGGAGGCGTACCTCGCCGTCGACACGGTGGTGTACCGGGGTGGCCGGCAGGGGGCGCTGCTGCTCATCGGGGTGGAGTAGCCCCGGGCCGGCTCGCCCGCCCCTGCACCCCCGTTCCCGCTTCTGCGCCCCTGTTCCCGCTCCTGCGCCCCTGTTCCCGCCCCTGCACTCCCGTTCCCGCTTCTGTTTTCCCGGTCCCGGCCGCGCCGCGCCGCCACGCGCTCCGCCCGGGCCGTCCGCCTCACCGTGCGTTTCCGGGCACCTCTGCGGCGTTGTCAGTGGCGTGGTGTGCAATGGATCGCGTGCCCGCACTGCGAGAACCACTGGAACAGCCCCTGAAGTCGGTGCTCGGCCCCGCCACCGCGAAGGTGATGGCCGAGCACCTCGGCCTGCACACCGTCGGCGACCTCCTCCACCACTACCCGCGCCGCTACGAGGAGCGCGGGCAGCTCACCCACCTCGCCGACCTCCCCATGGACGAGCACGTCACGGTGGTCGCCCAGGTCGCCGACGCCCGCCTGCACACCTTCGCCTCCTCCAGGGCCCCGCGCGGCAAGGGACAGCGGCTGGAAGTGACCATCACGGACGGCAGCGGCCGGCTTCAGCTGGTCTTCTTCGGCAACGGGGTGCACAAACCCCACAAGGAACTCCTGCCGGGCACCCGCGCGATGTTCGCGGGCAAGGTGTCGGTCTTCAACCGGCGTCTCCAACTGGCCCACCCGGCCTACGAGTTGCTCCGCAGCGACGACGCGGACGGGGCGGCGGAGTCGGTCGAGAGCTGGGCCGGTGCCCTCATCCCCATCTATCCGGCCACCGCCAAACTGGAGTCCTGGAAGATCGGCAAGGCGGTCCAGACGGTGCTGCCCAGCGCCCAGGAGGCCGTCGACCCCCTCCCCGCATCCCTGCGCGAGGGCCGCGGCCTGGTCCCCCTCCCCGAGGCCCTGCTGAAGATCCACCGCCCGCACACCAAGGCGGACATCGCCGACGCCCGCGCCCGGCTGAAGTGGGACGAGGCCTTCGTCCTCCAGGTCGCCCTCGCCCGCCGCCGCCACGCCGACGCCCAGCTTCCCGCCGTCGCCCGCAAGCCCGCGCCCGACGGCCTGCTCGCGGCCTTCGACGCCCGCCTCCCCTTCACCCTCACCGAGGGCCAGCAGAAGGTCTCCCGGGAGATCTTCGCGGACCTGGCGACCGAGCACCCGATGCACCGGCTGCTCCAGGGCGAGGTCGGCAGCGGCAAGACCCTGGTGGCCCTGCGCGCCATGCTCGCCGTCGTCGACGCGGGCGGGCAGGCGGCGATGCTGGCGCCCACCGAGGTGCTCGCCCAGCAGCACCACCGCTCGGTCGTCGAGATGATGGGGGAGCTCGCCGAGGGCGGCATGCTCGGCGGAGCGGAGCACGGTACCAAGGTGGTGCTGCTGACCGGCTCCATGGGCGCCGCCGCCCGCCGCCAGGCCCTGCTCGACCTGGCCACCGGCGAGGCCGGCATCGTCATCGGCACCCACGCGCTCATCGAGGACAAGGTGCAGTTCCACGACCTCGGCCTCGTCGTCGTCGACGAGCAGCACCGCTTCGGCGTGGAACAGCGCGACGCCCTGCGCGGCAAGGGCAAGCAGCCGCCGCACCTGCTCGTCATGACCGCCACGCCCATCCCGCGCACGGTCGCCATGACCGTCTTCGGCGACCTGGAGACCTCCGTCCTCGACCAGCTCCCGGCGGGCCGCTCGCCCATCGCGAGCCATGTCGTCCCGGCCGCGGACAAGCCGCACTTCCTGGCGCGGGCCTGGGAGCGGGTGCGCGAGGAGGTGGCGGGCGGCCACCAGGCGTACGTCGTCTGCCCGCGCATCGGGGACGACGCCGAGGAAGCCGCCGGCACCAAGAAGGCCGGCAAGAAGGACCCTGCCGAGGGCGAGGACGGCAAGCGCCCGCCGCTCGCCGTCCTGGAGGTCGCCGAGCAGCTCGCCCGGGGCCCCCTCAAGGGCCTGCGGGTGGAGGTCCTGCACGGCCGTATGCAGCCCGACGACAAGGACGCGGTCATGCGCCGCTTCGCCGCCGGGGAGGCCGACGTGCTGGTGGCCACCACCGTCATCGAGGTCGGCGTCAACGTCCCCAACGCCACCGTGATGGTGGTCATGGACGCCGACCGCTTCGGCGTCTCCCAGCTCCACCAGCTCCGGGGCCGCGTCGGCCGCGGCTCGGCACCCGGCCTGTGCCTGCTGGTCACCGAGATGCCCGAGGCCAGCGCCGCCCGGCAGCGGCTGAACGCGGTCGCCGCCACCCTCGACGGCTTCGAGCTCTCCCGCATCGACCTCGAACAGCGCCGCGAGGGCGACGTCCTCGGCCAGGCCCAGTCCGGCGCCCGCTCCTCCCTGCGCGTCCTCGCCGTCATCGAGGACGAGGAGGTCATCGCCGAGGCGCGCAGGGAAGCCGCGGCGGTCGTGGCGGCCGACCCCGACCTGGAGCACCTGCCGGGACTGCGCACCGCCCTGGACGCCCTCCTGGACGCCGAGAGGGAGCAGTACCTGGAGAAGGGCTGAGAAAGGAAGAGAAGGGCCGGGGACGACGCCGGCGGCACGGCGCCCGCCCACCCCGCCTGCCAGACTGGACCCGTAACCGCACTACTCACAAGGACCCCAGATGACCCGCGTGATCGCCGGCGTGGCCGGCGGACGTCGCCTGGCCGTTCCGCCCGGGACCGGCACCCGCCCCACCTCCGACCGCGCGCGCGAGGGCCTCTTCTCCACCTGGCAGTCCCTGCTCGGCGGACCCCTGGACGGCGAGCGGGTCCTCGACCTGTACGCGGGTTCCGGCGCCGTCGGCCTGGAGGCGCTGTCCCGGGGCGCGGGCCACACCCTGCTCGTCGAGGCCGACGCCCGCGCCGTCCGCACGGTCCGGGAGAACGTGAAGGCCCTCGGCCTGCCCGGCGCCGAGGTCAGACAGGGCAAAGCGGAACAGATCATCCGCACGGCGCCCCCGGCCCGGCCGTACGACCTGGTCTTCCTGGACCCGCCGTACGCCGTCTCGGACGACGATCTCCGGGAGATTCTGCTCACACTCCGCTCGGAGGGCTGGCTCACGGCAGAAGCCCTCGTCACCGTGGAGCGCAGCACCAGAGGCGGTGAATTCCGGTGGCCGGACGGCTTCGAGGCGCTCCGGTCCCGTCGCTACGGCGAGGGAACGTTTTGGTACGGTCGCGCCGCCTCTACGTGCGAAGACGCACGATGACCGGACCGGAGAGCGAGGGATCACAAGTGCGCCGCGCCGTCTGTCCCGGGTCGTTCGACCCGATCACCAACGGACACCTCGACATCATCGCCCGCGCGTCCAGGCTGTACGACGAGGTCTACGTCGCGGTGATGATCAACCAGTCCAAGAAGGGACTGTTCACGATCGAGGAGCGGATCGACCTCATCCGCCAGGTCACGGCCGAGTACGGCAACGTCCGCGTCGAGTCCTTCCACGGCCTGCTCGTCGACTTCTGCAAGCAGCGCGACATCCCCGCCATCGTCAAGGGCCTGCGCGCGGTCAGCGACTTCGACTACGAACTGCAGATGGCCCAGATGAACAACGGCCTCTCGGGCGTGGAGACCCTCTTCATCCCCACCAATCCGACCTACAGCTTCCTGTCGTCCTCCCTGGTCAAGGAGGTCGCCACCTGGGGCGGCGACGTCTCCCACCTGGTGCCCGAGGCGGTCCTCGGGGCACTGACCGAGCGCCTGCGCGAGAACTGAGCGCGACCGGACCGGGTGCCACCGCCTTCCCGCGGGCCCGCCGTACGCCCGCCCTCGGCCCGCCATCGGCCTGACGGGCCGTCACCCGGTGTCCCCCGGCCGCCCCGGGGCCGTACAGTCGTCCCGTCCGTCTCCAACACAGCTGTAGAGAGTGGCGAGCACAGGTGGACGTGCAGAAGAAGCTCGACGAGATCGTCACCATGGTCTCCGGGGCCCGGGGCATGCCCATGTCGGCCTCGTGCGTGGTCAACCGCGCCGAACTGCTCTCGATGCTGGAAGAGGTGCGCGCGGCGCTGCCCGACTCCCTCGCCCAGGCGCAGGAGCTGATCGGCGACCGCGAGCAGCTGGTCGCCCGGGCCCGCCAGGAGGCCGAGCGGATCATCGAGAGCGCGCACGCCGAGCGCGGCTCCCTGATCTCCGACACCGAGGTCGCCCGCCGCTCCCAGGCCGAGGCCGACCGGATCCTCGCCGAGGCCCGCCAGGAGGCCGAGGAGATCCGCGCCGAGGCCGACGAGTACGTCGACTCCAAGCTCGCCAACTTCGAGGTCGTCCTCACCAAGACCCTCGGCTCCGTCGGCCGCGGCCGGGAGAAGCTGCTCGGCACCGGACCCGGCCTCGACGAGAACGGCTACGAGGACGAGGACGCCCCCGAGCGCAGTCACGACCCGGAGACCCTGCGCCGCGACGCCGACGCCTACGTCGACGCCAAGCTGGGCGCCTTCGAGGCCGTCCTCGCCAAGACGCTGGACGCGGTCGGCCGCGGCCGGGAGAAGCTGCACGGCCGCATCGCCAGCGACGACCTCGGCGCCCTCGCCGACGACACCACCACCGTCCAGCACTCCAGCGACGCCGACTACCTCGCCGACCTGGCGGCCCTCGCCGCCGGGCCCGCCGCCCCGCCGCAGCCCCCGGCGGCACCCCCGGCGGTGCCGGCCCAGCCGTCGTACGGCGCCCAGGAGACCTACGCCTACCAGCAGCAGCCGTCCCAGGCCGACCCGTACGGCTACCAGCAGCAGTACGGAGGGCAGGACCCCTACGGCTACCAGCAGGCCGACCCGTACGCCTCCGCCGCCGGCTACGCCCCGGCGGGAGGGGCCCCCGTCCAGGACTACGAGGCCCTCCACGGAGCCCAGGAGGGCCACCAGGGGGCTCACCAGGGGAGCACCGGAGCGGCGGGCCACCAGGGAAGCCCTCAGGCGGGCTCCCAGGGAAGCCCTCAGGGGTACGCCCTGGACGAGACCAGCCTCTTCGACACGAGCATGATCAGTGCAGAGCAGTTGCGCCAGTACGAACAGCAGTACGAGCAGGGTCGCTGACCGCGGATTGGGCCGAGAGCGAAAGGTCCAGTATCCTGGCTCTTCGGTCGCGTGTACGTCCGCGATCAGCGCTGCCCGGGGACACCGCAGGGCGGCGTCCCTCTGAGCTCGACGAAGACCGAAAGCAGGAATGGCTCTGAACGCCCGCCTCGACCACCGCAACCCTCTCGTGTTCGACACCCACGAGCTGGGGCGGCGGCCTGGTGCGCTGCAGCGCCTGACCCGCACGGTCGACGCTCCCCGGGACCTCGGTATCCAGGGAGTGATCGGGGTGCCGGAAGGCGCCCCGGTGGAGCTCGAACTCCGCCTCGAGTCGGTCATGGAAGGTGTGCTCGTCACAGGCACCGCCCGTGCAACGGCCGAGGGGGAGTGCGTAAGGTGTCTGGAGCCGGTCGAGCTGGAGCTCGAAGCGGACTTCCAGGAGATGTTCTCGTACCCTGACGCCGACGACCGGGGCCGCCCCGTTGCGGAACCCGGCGACGACGCCGAGGACGACGAGGACAGGCTCTTTGTCGAGGACGGTCTGATCGACCTCGAAACCGTGCTGCGTGATGCGGTGGTGCTCGCACTGCCGATGCAGCCGGTGTGCCGGGAAGACTGCCCCGGTCTGTGCGCCGAGTGCGGGGCACGGCTGGCGGACGACCCGGACCACCACCATGACGCCGTCGACATCCGTTGGGCGGCACTGCAGGGACTCGCCGATTCACTCGAACCCGGCGATAAGGACGACAAGAGCGGCGCCGAAGCGGGCGTCGACGAGAAGCAGGAGAAGTAGCCGTGGCTGTTCCGAAGCGGAAGATGTCGCGCAGCAACACGCGCCACCGCCGGTCGCAGTGGAAGGCTGCGGTCCCCACCCTGGTTGCGTGCGAGCGCTGCCACGAGCCCAAGCTGCAGCACATCGCGTGCCCGTCGTGCGGCACCTACAACAAGCGCCAGGTCCTCGAGGTCTGAGCGGCTGGTGAGAGGCACTGTGTCCACTGCCAAGAAGGCGGAAGACGCCGAAGCCGGCAGTTCCCGCCGACGCGGGGGCGGCCCGGCGGACAACCAGGCCTCGTCCCACACGCTTCTGGAAGGGCGGCTCGGCTACCAGGTCGAGTCCGCCCTTCTGGTGCGAGCACTGACCCACCGTTCCTACGCGTACGAGAACGGCGGTCTGCCGACGAACGAGCGGCTGGAGTTCCTCGGGGACTCCGTCCTCGGCCTCGTCGTCACCGACACGCTGTACCGCACCCACCCCGACCTGCCCGAAGGCCAGCTGGCCAAGTTGCGGGCCGCGGTGGTCAACTCGCGCGCGCTGGCAGAGGTGGGACGTTCGCTCGACCTCGGCTCCTTCATCCGGCTCGGCCGCGGTGAAGAGGGCACGGGCGGCCGGGACAAGGCGTCCATCCTCGCCGACACCCTCGAAGCGGTGATCGGCGCGGTCTACCTCGACCAGGGCCTCGACGCGGCGTCCGAACTGGTGCACCGCCTGTTCGACCCCCTGATCGAGAAGTCCTCCAACCTCGGAGCCGGCCTGGACTGGAAGACCAGCCTCCAGGAGCTCACCGCGACCGAGGGGCTCGGCGTGCCCGAGTACCTGGTCACGGAGACCGGTCCCGATCACGAGAAGACCTTCACTGCTGCCGCCCGCGTCGGAGGCGTCTCGTACGGCACCGGCACCGGCCGCAGCAAGAAGGAGGCGGAGCAGCAGGCCGCCGAGTCCGCGTGGCGGTCCATCCGGGCCGCGGCGGACGAGCGCGCCACTCAGGCGACGGCCGCCGAAGCCGTCGTCCAGGACAGCGCCGACACCTCGTCGGCCTCCGCCTGACGCCGAGCCCTGCCCGAGCGCCCGCCCCCTCCCCGGGGACGGGCGCTCGGTCCTTCCGGCGGCCCGGCCCCCGCCGCGAGCCCTGCGACGGCCCGGCAGCGGTGGGCACGGGCCCTACGACGGCCCGGACAGATATGTTCGGGCCACATACGTGTGGACAGGGGAGCACATGCCCGAGTTGCCCGAGGTCGAGGTCGTCCGGCGCGGCCTGGAGCGGTGGGTCGCCCACCGCCCCGTCGCCGACGCCGAGGTGCTGCACCCGCGCGCGATACGCCGCCACGTCGCCGGCGCCGACGACTTCGCCCACCGCCTGAAAGGCCATCGCATCGGCACCCCCAGCCGCCGCGGCAAGTACCTGTGGCTGCCCCTGGAGGACACCGGCCAGGCGATCCTCGCCCACCTCGGCATGAGCGGCCAGCTCCTGGTCCAGCCGCACACGGCGCCGGACGAGAAGCACCTGCGCGTCCGCGTCCGCTTCGCCGACGGCCTGGGCACCGAACTGCGCTTCGTCGATCAGCGCACCTTCGGCGGCCTGTCGCTGCACGACACCACCCCCGACGGGCTGCCCGACGTCATCGGGCACATCGCCCGCGACCCGCTGGACCCGCTCTTCGACGACGATGCCTTCCACCGGGCGCTGCGCCGCAAGCGCACCACCATCAAACGGGCCCTGCTCGACCAGTCCCTGATCAGCGGCGTCGGCAACATCTACGCCGACGAGGCCCTGTGGCGCTCCCGCCTCCACTACGAGCGCCCGACGGCCGGCTTCACCCGCCCCCGCACGCTCCAGCTCCTCGGCCACATCCGGGATGTCATGAACGCGGCCCTCGCGGTCGGCGGCACCAGCTTCGACAGCCTGTACGTCAACGTCAACGGCGAGTCCGGCTACTTCGACCGCTCGCTCGACGCGTACGGCCGTGAGGGCCTGCCCTGCCGCCGCTGTGCCACCCCGGTGCGCCGGCGCCCCTGGATGAACCGCTCCAGCTACTACTGCCCGAAGTGCCAGCGGGCGCCACGCGTCACGCCGTAGACGCCTCCGGTCCGGCGCCGGCTCCCGGTCCGGCCGGAACGCGGGAGAGGGGGCACCGGGCGCGGGGCCCGCACGGGCCTCAGTAGCCGAAGTCCTGCGTCCACCACGGGCCGCCCGACCCGAAGTGCACACCGACCCCCAGCGTCGTGAAGTCGCAGTTCAGGATGTTGGCGCGGTGGCCGGGGCTGTTCATCCAGGACTCCATGACGGCCTGTGCGTCGGCCTGGCCCCGGGCTATGTTCTCGCCGCCGAGATTGCTTATCCCGGCCTTCTCGGCCCGGTCCCACGGAGTCGCGCCGCTGGGGTCGGTGTGGTCGAAGAAGCCCTGCTCCGCCATGGCGTCGCTGAAGTCCCCGGCCAGGCCGGCCAGGGCGCTGTTCGCCGCGAGGGGGCTGCAGCCCACCTTGGCCCGCTCCTGGTTGACGAGCCGGAGCACCTCGGCCTCGGCGGCGGCTTCCCGGGACACCGTCACGGGGGCGCCGGACCGCTCCGGCTCCCGCGTGGCCGTGCGGCTGGGCGCCGGGGCCGTCTTCTTGCCGGCGGAGGCCGTCGGTTTCCCGGAGGGCGCCGGTTCGTCCGGTTCCGCCGGCTCCTTCGCCGCCCGCGACCCGTCCGGCCCGGCGGACCGCGACGGCGTCCCGGACGGTGACGCGGAGGAGGCGGACGGGGACGAGGCGGACGGGGACGGGGTCGAGGCGGGCGAGGAGGGGGAGCCGGAGCCGCCGGTGCCGGGGCTCGTGGCCGTGCCGCCCTCGCTCTCGGCGCTGCCGGAGGTTCCGCCCTGCTCGGTGGGGGTGTTGGCCGGGAGGTCGGCGGAGCGCACCTGGTCGCCGGTGCCGTTGCCGAGCCGGTAGTTGTCGAGTCCGGGCACCACGCCCGAGGTGACGGCGACCGCGCCGATGGCGACGGCGGCGGAGACGCCGAGCAGGCCCGTGCGGACCGGCGCCGCGTCCTTCTTCTTCCGGCGCCGCCGGGCCCCCGCACGCCGCGTGCCGGGGTCGGGCGTGAAGCCGCCGGAACCGCCGAAGCCGTCACCCGGGTGGGAGGCGGGGCCGGTGCCGTCCTGTCCGGGGCCCTCGGCGGGCGCGCCGTTTGCCGCGTCGTCCGTCCCGAAGAGGTACGCGTCGCTCTTCGCGCAGGCCTCGGCGTACGCCTCGGGGCTCAGATAGGGCGCGCTCCCCCTGGCCGGGCGGTCCGCCGGGGGCGGGTCCAGCGGGTCGTGCCCCTGTGCGGAAGGGCCGTCGGTGTGCCCGGCCTCCGTGGCGCGGCCCGTGGCGGCGCGGCCGGCGGCGGAGCGTCGGTGGCGTCCCATGTCCTGGCCTTCCCTCGTCCTCGCGGTCGACTCGTCCTCGCGATCACTATGAAACTCACACGAACGGGTGAGTTTCATATGAGATGCATTGCGTCGGGACGGTACCGCATGGCGCGTGGGGACGACGTGCCCGAAGAGACATTGGCCGGTTAGGTTGCACCCATGAGCGAGGATGTACGGCTGGTCGCCTGGGTGCGGGGACGCGTCCAAGGTGTGGGTTTCCGCTGGTTCACGCGGGCGCGGGCCCTGGAGCTCGGTGGTCTGAGTGGTTTTGCTCTCAATTTGGACGATGGGCGGGTCCAGGTGGTCGCGGAAGGCCCCCGGGAGCGCTGTGAAGACCTCCTGGACTGGCTCCGCGGCAACGACACGCCCGGGCGCGTGGACGGCGTCACGGAGATCTGGGACACACCCCGCGGCGGCTACGACGGCTTCGCCATCCGCTGATCCCCGCCCGGAGCGGCCCCGCCGGGGACCGGTGGGTCCGCCCCGGTGGCCGCCCGGAAGGAAAAAGAGCAGGTGATGGCGGAGAAGGGCTTGCCCTCGCGGGCCACGCGCGACAGGATGATCACCACGCCCTGAGGGCCCGTAGGAGTCGCAGCGCCGCCGCTTCCGGCCGCGCGCCCCCGGTCGCCCGCCCCTACAGGGCGTGATCGTGTTGACCGTCAAACTTTTTGGTGAGACGCTGAAAGCCCGCGCACCTTAGCTGTTTGGCATGGCTGAACGGCAGCACAACTCCAGGCCTGCCAAGCACCGCGGGTGCAAAAATCCCTCACGACCCGCACCGCTTCGGTCGGTCACTCAGTGTGGAGGACCATCCATCATGGCAAAGGCGCTTCTCGGTTACGTCGGCGGCTCCGACCCTCGACTCCTCGCCGAGATGCGACGGCTCCAGCAGCGCGTCCAGGACCTGGAATCCGAGCTCGTACGGATCCAGGCGGAGAACGAGGCGCTGACGGCTGCCGCTTCTCACGACAGGATCATGGAGAGCGTTGACGCACACCAGGCGGAGCCTGCGCTGACCTGATCACTGCCCGCTCACGACAGCACAAGCAGTGGTGGGGCCGCTCGTATCAACCGCTCGGTTGTCAGAGTTGCAAGGGACGCTTCGGCGTCCCTTCTTTCTTGCCCCTATGCCCCTGTCCCGCGCATCCTTTCAGTGTCTTAACGTCTGGTGTGCCCTGCGCCTTCATCCGTGAAACCGCAGGAGGCCGCCGGTTCGTGGAGCGGGCCACCCCCGGAAGGTAGAGTCCGACGGCGTGCACCTGAAGGCCCTGACCCTGCGCGGGTTCAAGTCGTTCGCCTCGGCGACCACACTCCGCTTCGAACCGGGGATCACGTGCGTCGTCGGACCCAACGGCTCGGGCAAGTCCAACGTCGTGGACGCGCTCAGCTGGGTCATGGGGGAGCAGGGCGCCAAATCGCTGCGCGGCGGCAAGATGGAGGACGTCATCTTCGCCGGCACCACCGGCCGCCCGCCGCTCGGCCGCGCCGAGGTGTCACTGACCATCGACAACTCCGACGGGGCGCTGCCCATCGAGTACTCCGAGGTCACCATCACGCGGATCATGTTCCGCAACGGCGGCAGCGAGTACCAGATCAACGGCGACACCTGCCGCCTCCTCGACATCCAGGAGCTCCTCTCCGACTCGGGCATCGGCCGCGAGATGCACGTCATCGTCGGCCAGGGCCAGCTCGACTCCGTCCTGCACGGCGACCCCATGGCCCGCCGGGCCTTCATCGAGGAGGCCGCCGGCGTCCTCAAGCACCGCAAGCGCAAGGAGAAGGCCCTGCGCAAGCTGGACGCGATGCAGGCCAACCTCGCGCGCGTGCAGGACCTGACGGACGAGCTGCGCCGGCAGCTCAAGCCGCTCGGCCGCCAAGCGGCGGTGGCACGCAGGGCCGCCGTCATCCAGGCCGACCTGCGAGACGCCCGGCTGCGCCTGCTCGCCGACGACCTCGTACGGCTGCGGGAGGCCCTCCAGGCCGAGATCGCCGACGAGGCGGCTCTGAAGGAGCGCAAGGAAGCCGCCGAGCAGGACCTGAACCAGGCCCTGCGGCGCGAGGCCCGGCTGGAGGACGAGCTCCGCCGGCTCACCCCGCGCCTGAACCACGCCCAGCAGACCTGGTACGAGCTGTCCCAGCTGGCCGAGCGGGTGCGCGGCACCGTCTCGCTGGCCGACGCGCGCGTGCAGAGCGCCACGTCGGCACCGGTGGAGGAGCGGCGCGGCCGGGACCCGGAGGACCTGGAGCGCGAGGCCGCCCGCGTCCGCGCACAGGAGGCCGAACTCGAAGCCGCTCTGGAGGCCGCCCGGTGCGCCCTGGACGACACGGTCGCCCACCGCGCCGAGCTGGAACGGGAACTGGCACAGGAGGAACGGCGGCTGAAGGACGCCGCCCGCTCCCTCGCCGACCGCCGCGAGGGCCTCGCCCGGCTGAAGGGCCAGGTCGGCGCGGCCCGCTCGCGCGCCGCCGCCGCCCAGGCCGAGAGAGAACGCCTGTGCGCCGCCCGGGACGAGGCCCGGGAACGGGCGGTGGCCGCCCAGGAGGAGTACGAGGCGCTCAAGGCCGAGGTCGACGGCCTCGACGCCGGCGACACCGAACTCGCCGAACGGCACGAGACGGCCAGGCGCGAGCTGGCCGCGGCGGAGGCGGAGCTGGCCGAAGCCCGCGAGGCAGCAGCAGCCGCCGAGCGCCGGCGCGCCGCCACCCGGGCCCGGCACGACGCCCTCGCCCTGGGCCTGCGCCGCAAGGACGGCACCGGCGCGCTGCTCGCCGCGCAGGATCGTCTCACCGGCCTGCTGGGCCCGGCCGCCGAGCTGCTCACCGTCACGCCCGGCTACGAGGTCCCGCTCGCCGCCGCCCTCGGTGCCGCCGCCGACGCGCTCGCGGTGGCCACCCCGTCCGCCGCCGCCGACGCCCTGCGCCTGCTGCGCGGACAGGACGCGGGCCGGGCCACCCTGCTGGTCGCCGGCGCCCCCGGCGACGTACCGGAGGACGGTGTGGACGCCGTACCGGACAACGCGGCGACCGGCGGGCCGCCGTACGCCGCGGCTCTCGTGCGCGGGCCGGAGGCGCTCATGCCCGCCGTACGGCGGCTGCTGCGCGGGATCGTCGTCGTCGGCACCCTGGAGGAGGCCGAGGACCTCGTGCGCGCGCGGCCCGGTCTGACCGCCGTCACCGCCGAGGGCGACCTGCTGGGACCGCACGTCGCGCAGGGCGGGTCCGCCGGGGCGCCCAGCCTCATCGAGGTGCAGGCGTCTGTGGACGAGGCCGCCGCCGAGCTCGAGGAGCTGGCCGTCCGGTGCGAGGAGCTCGCCGAGGCCGAGCGCGCGGCCGGGGAGCGGCGCCGGGCGTGCGCCGCGCTCGTCGAGGAGCTGGGGGAGCGGCGCCGGGCCGCCGACCGGGAGAAGTCGGCCGTGGCCCAGCGGCTGGGGCGGCTCGCCGGGCAGGCGCGGGGCGCCACCGGAGAGGCGGAGCGGTCGGAGGCCGCCGCGCGGCGGGCCCAGGAGGCGCTCGACGAGGCGCTCGCCCAGGTGGAGGAGCTCGCCGAACGGCTCGCCGTCGCCGAGGAGACGCCCCTGGAGGAGGAGCCCGACACCGCGCGGCGCGACCGGCTCGCCGCCGACGGGGCCAACGCCCGCCAGACCGAGATGGAGGCCCGTCTCCAGGTCCGTACGCACGAGGAACGGGTCAAGGGGCTGGCCGGACGGGCGGACTCGCTGGACCGGGCCGCCCGCGCGGAACGCGAGGCACGCGCGCGTGCCGAACAGCGGCGGGCCCGGCTGCGTCACGAGGCCGCCGTCGCCGCGGCGGTCGCCTCCGGCGCGCGGCAGCTGCTGGCGCACGTCGAGGTCTCCCTCGCCCGCGCCGACCGGGAGCGGGCCGCCGCCGAGGCCGCCAGGGCGCGCTGCGAGCGGGAGCTGGCCGCCGCGCGCGCCCAGGGCCGGGACCTCAAGGCCGAGCTCGACAAATTGACGGATTCAGTCCACCGGGGCGAGGTACTCGGCGCCGAGAAACGGCTGCGGATCGAGCAGCTGGAGACCAAGGCGCTGGAGGAACTCGGTGTGGAACCGGCGGGACTCGTCGCCGAGTACGGACCGGACCAGCCGGTGCCGCCCTCGCCCCCCGCCGAGGGCGAGGAGCTGCCGGAGGACCCGGAACATCCGCGCAACCGGCCCCGGCCCTTCGTACGGGCCGAGCAGGAGAAGCGGCTGAAGGCCGCCGAGCGCGCCTACCAGCGGCTCGGCAAGGTCAATCCGCTGGCCCTGGAGGAGTTCGCGGCGCTGGAGGAGCGGCACCAGTTCCTCGGCGAGCAGCTTCAGGACCTGAAGAAGACCCGTGCCGACCTGCTCCAGGTCGTCAGGGAGGTCGACGAACGGGTCGAGCAGGTGTTCACCGAGGCATTCCGGGACACCGCCCGCGAGTTCGAGGGCGTGTTCGGCCGTCTCTTCCCGGGCGGCGAGGGACATCTGGTGCTGACCGACCCCGGCAACATGCTCACCACGGGTGTGGACGTCGAGGCGCGTCCGCCGGGCAAGAAGGTCAAGCGGCTGTCGCTGCTGTCCGGCGGGGAGCGGTCGCTGACCGCCGTCGCGCTGCTCGTGTCGATCTTCAAGGCGCGGCCGAGCCCGTTCTACGTCATGGACGAGGTCGAGGCGGCCCTCGACGACACCAACCTGCAGCGGCTCATCGGGATCATGCGGGAGCTGCAGGAGACCTCGCAGCTGATCGTCATCACGCACCAGAAGCGGACGATGGAGGTCGCCGACGCGCTGTATGGCGTGTCCATGCAGGGCGACGGTGTGTCGAAGGTCATCTCCCAGCGGCTCCGCTGAGGCCGCGACCGGACCCCGCGCAGGTCTAGACCTGTCGTGACCTGCGCATCTGGAAACCTCTCCTCAAGAGCTTCAACTCTTGAATGCAAGGTCAACACGCCGTGGCTGAAAACTCACAGTCGTTGGCCTATTGACTTCGAAACTTGAAGGCATAGTCTCTGCAACGTTGCTTTTACCTTCAGGTACCTTCAGGTCACCTCGAAGGGCTTCACCCACCCCGGCAGCGTTGCCGGTGGCCCGAGGAGTACACGTGACCAGCACAGCGCAGGCACCCAAGTCAGGAGCCAGGACGGCTCACCCCGAACATCTCGGGCACGTCATCTTCATCGCGGCGGCGGCCGCGATGGGCGGCTTCCTCTTCGGCTACGACAGCTCCGTCATCAACGGCGCCGTCGAGGCCATCCGGGACCGCTACGACGTCGGCTCCGCGGCGCTGGCCCAGGTCGTCGCCATCGCGCTGATCGGCAGTGCCATCGGCGCGGCGACCGCCGGCCGCATCACCGACCGCATCGGCCGCATCCGCTGCATGCAGATCGCCGCGGCCCTCTTCACCGTCAGCGCCGTCGGCTCCGCCCTGCCCTTCGCGCTGTGGGACCTCGCCTTCTGGCGCGTCATCGGCGGTTTCGCCATCGGCATGGCCTCCGTGATCGGCCCCGCCTACATCGCCGAGGTCGCCCCGCCCGCCTACCGCGGCCGGCTCGGCTCCTTCCAGCAGGCCGCCATCGTCATCGGTATCGCCGTGTCGCAGCTGGTCAACTGGGGCCTGCTGAACGCCGCCGGCGGCGATCAGCGCGGTGAGCTGCTGGGCCTGGAGGCCTGGCAGGTCATGCTCGGCGTCATGGTCGTCCCGGCCGTCCTCTACGGCCTGCTGTCCTTCGCCATCCCCGAGTCCCCCCGCTTCCTGATCTCCGTCGGCAAGCACGACCGCGCCCGCGAGATCCTCGCCGAGGTCGAGGGCAAGGACGTGGACCTGGACGCCCGCGTCACCGAGATCGAGACGGGCATGAAGCGCGAGGAGAAGTCCTCCTTCAAGGACCTGCTCGGTGGCTCCTTCTTCTTCAAGCCGATCGTCTGGATCGGTATCGGCCTGTCGGTCTTCCAGCAGTTCGTCGGCATCAACGTCGCGTTCTACTACTCCTCGACGCTGTGGCAGTCGGTCGGCGTCGACCCGTCGGACTCGTTCCTCTACTCGTTCACGACGTCGATCATCAACATCGTCGGCACCGTGATCGCGATGATCTTCGTGGACCGCATCGGCCGCAAGCCGCTCGCCATCATCGGCTCGGTCGGCATGGTGATCGGCCTGGCGCTGGAAGCCTGGGCCTTCTCCTTCGACCTGGTCGGCGGCAAGCTGCCGGAGACCCAGGGCTGGGTCGCCCTGATCGCCGCCCACATGTTCGTCCTCTTCTTCGCCCTGTCGTGGGGTGTGGTCGTCTGGGTCATGCTCGGCGAGATGTTCCCGAACAAGATCCGCGCCGCCGCGCTGGGCGTCGCCGCCGCCGCGCAGTGGATCGCCAACTGGGCCATCACCGCGAGCTTCCCGTCGCTGGCCGACTGGAACCTCTCCCTCACCTACGTGATCTACACGGTCTTCGCCGGACTCTCCATCCCGTTCGTCCTGAAGTTCGTGAAGGAGACGAAGGGCAAGGCCCTGGAGGAGATGGGCTGACCGGCCCGTCCGGCAGACCAGGGAAGACCCGAGGGAACCCGAAGGGGCCCGAAGAGACCCGAGGAGAAGGGGCCAAGACCCCGCTGCCCCTCTCCTCGTACCCGAGGCGCACTGCCCCGGCTCTCCGACCGCGATGGTCGGTGGAGCCGGGGCAGCGCGCTTTTCCCCAGGCCCCTTGAGAGCGGCCTGGGACTCAGGGGGAGGGTGACGACGTGGGGCGCGGTGCGCGAGGCGGGGTGCTGTCGGCGGAGCCCCCTACGGGGCCGCCGCTACAGGTCCGCGCCGACCGTTGCGGCTGCTCGGGGCGGAGGCGCGGGAAGGGGCGGGGCGGCGGCGTGCGGACGTACGCCCGGTTCGGGCCCGCCGGGGCAAGCCCGGCGTTCCCCGACGTCGGCGCGTCTGCGCGGGCCGGCTGCCCCCCGGGGCGACCGCCGGCACAGACCGGGCGCTCCCCGGCCACCCGGCCGGACGCCGCCCCGCGCGATGCGGCCTCAGGCCGGCGAACCGTTCCCCCCCGCCGCTCTCCGCGGTTCCCCCCCGCCGCTCTCCGCGGTTCCCCCGCCGCTTTCCGCGGTTCCTCGCGGCTCCGCGCCGTCCCCCGCCGTTCCCGTCGGCGCTCCGCGCCGCTTCCCTCCGCCCTGACTGTGGAGCGCCCGGCCTCCCGTACCACTCTGACCGTGGGCCGCCCGGCTCCCGTGCTGTCCTGACCGTGGGCCGCCCGGCTCCCGTGCTGTCCTGACCGTGGGCCGCCCGGCTTCCGTACCGCCCCTTCCGTGGGGCACCCGGACCGGCCCTCCCCGAACGCGGTACGGCGGCGGCACACGGCGGCCGGCGGCCGCGCGAACGACGACGTCCCCCTCCGCCCGGCCGGGCGGAGGGGGACGCAGGGACGCGGCGGAACCGGAATCCGAGGATCAGACGGCGACCGAGTCCGGCTGTGCGGCCCGGCCGGTCGGCCCGGCGGGGTCCGCCTGCCCGGCGTGCCGCGCCGGCGAGACCACCGCCGGCTTCGGCAGGACCAGGTACAGCAGGCCGGAGATCACGACCGTGGCCACCCAGCCCAGGCCGTACTCGCCGATGACGTTGTTCGTGGCGAGCGGACCGGTGAACCAGTCGGAGGTGCTGAACATCAGGCCCGCGACCAGGCCCACCGCCCAGGCGGCCACTGCGGCGGGGGAGAACCCGCCCCGGTACCAGTAGGCGCTGGTGCGCCCGGTGTCGGCCATGGCCTCGCCGTCGTACTCCTTGCGGCGCAGCATGTCCGCGCCGAAGACGCCGACCCAGGCGGAGAAGGCGACCGCGAGCAGCGACAGGAAGGCGATGAAGGAGCCCATGAAGCTGGTCGCCACCAGCATCAGCACGCCGCCGAAGACCAGCGAGATCACGGCGTTGACGGAGACGGCCCAGTGCCGCGGGACCTTGATGCCCAGGGTCTGCGCGGTGAAGCCCGCCGAGTACATCGACATCGAGTTGATCAGCAGCATGCCGATCAGGGCGATCAGCAGGTACGGCACCGCGATCCACGTCGGCAGGATCTCGCCGAGGAAGGAGACCGGGTCGGAGGCGGAGGCCAGGTCCGGCGTGGAGACCGCCATGACCACGCCCATCAGGACCATGGGCAGGACGACGATGCCGGCACCGCCGACGGTGACGCCCACGATGCCCTTGGCGGAGGCGGTGCGCGGCAGGTAGCGGGTGAAGTCGGGGGCGGACGGGATCCAGCTCACGCCGCCCGCCGCGATCAGGCCCACGCCGGTGATCACCGCGGCCACCGACCCGGCGGGCCGGTCGAAGACCCGCGCCCAGTCCGTGTCGACCACCAGGTACACCAG
Source organism: Streptomyces sp. NPDC006134 (assembly GCF_040628835.1). NCBI lineage: Bacteria > Bacillati > Actinomycetota > Actinomycetes > Kitasatosporales > Streptomycetaceae > Streptomyces > Streptomyces sp. NPDC006134. The sequence continues at coordinate 128,831 of NZ_JBEXTV010000009.1, forward strand.
CACCAGCACCGAGAAGACACCGAACAGGTACGTCGCGTACTTGTTGCACTTCTGGACCGCGTTGATGCCGAGCCCGGAGATCGCGAAGGTCGCGACGACGAAGGCGAGCAGCATCACGATGTCCAGGACGCTGTTGGCCCGTATGCCGAACAGGATGTCCAGCACGGAGAGCATCGCGTAGGCGCCGGTGACCGCGTTGATCGTCTCCCAGCCCCAGCGGGCGACCCAGATCAGCGAACCGGGCAGCAGGTTGCCGCGCTGTCCGAACACCGCCCGGGACAGCGCCATGCCGGGCGCGCCGCCCCGCTTGCCCGCGATGCCGATCAGCCCGACCAGCCCGTACGACACGATCGGGGCGGCCACGGCGACGACGAGGGCCTGCCAGAGGTTGAGGTGGTAGGCCACGACGAGGCTCGCGCCCATCGTGAGCAGCAGGACGCTGATGTTGGCGCCCACCCAGGTGGGGAACAGCTCGCGCGTCTTCGCGGTGCGCTCGTGGTCGGGCACCTGCTCGATGCCGCGGGTTTCCAGAGCGCCTTCGGTCTCGGCGGTTTTGCTCATGAAAGTCGGGTTTCCGTGCCTCGGTCGTGGGGGGGGGCGTGCCTGGGGCCGTGTCGGTCCGGCCCCGGGCCGTGGGGGAGGAAGGGGAGGAAGGGTCGTCCGGACTCTACGCGCGTTGACGCGTCGTCTTCCATCGTACTTTGCTCCGACTCCCTCCCCGTAGGGGCCTTTGTCCTTTGGAGAAAGCCACAAACAGGGTGTCCCGAGGGGCCATGGCTGATACTGGACGGGTTATGGAAATCGTCATCCTTGCTGTAGTCATCGCCGTGGTCGTGGTCGGCGCGCTCGGCGGGCTGGTGGTGGGCAGTCGCCGTAAGAAGCGGCAGCTGCCCCAGCCGCCGCCCGCCGCGCCCGACATCACCGCCCCTCCGGCCGAGCCGCACGTCGGTGAAGAGGCCGAGACGCCGCGCGACGAACCGCGCCGGACGGTCGAGGAGGTGGACCTCCCGGACGGGGGCACCGGCCCCGTCGCCGTCGAGGAACCGCCCGCCGTCGAAGAGCTCGAAGTGCCTCCGATCGAGGTGCCCGAGCCCACCGCCGGCCGTCTGGTCCGGCTCCGCGCCCGCCTCTCCCGCTCCCAGAACGCCCTGGGCAAGGGGCTGCTCACGCTGCTGTCCCGCGAGCACCTCGACGAGGACACCTGGGAGGAGATCGAGGACACGCTGCTCACCGCCGACGTCGGCGTGCAGCCCACCCAGGAGCTGGTCGAGCGACTGCGCGAGCGTGTGAAGGTGCTCGGCACCCGCACGCCGCAGGAGCTGCGCGGCCTGCTGCGCGAGGAACTCCTCACGCTGGTCGGCCCCGACCTGGACCGCACCGTCAAGACCGAGCCCGAGGGCCGCAAGCCGGGCATCGTGATGGTCGTCGGCGTCAACGGCACCGGCAAGACCACCACCACCGGCAAGCTCGCCCGCGTCCTGGTGGCCGACGGCAACTCCGTCGTCCTCGGTGCGGCGGACACCTTCCGCGCCGCCGCCGCCGACCAGCTCCAGACCTGGGGCGAGCGGGTGGGCGCCCACACCGTGCGCGGCCCCGAGGGCGGCGACCCGGCCTCCGTCGCCTTCGACGCGGTCAAGGAGGGCAAGGAGATCGGCGCCGACGTCGTCCTCATCGACACCGCCGGACGCCTGCACACCAAGACCGGCCTCATGGACGAGCTGGGCAAGGTCAAGCGCGTGGTGGAGAAGCACGCCCCGCTGGACGAGGTGCTGCTCGTGCTCGACGCCACCACCGGTCAGAACGGCCTGGTGCAGGCCCGCGTCTTCGCCGAGGTCGTCGACATCACCGGCATCGTGCTCACCAAGCTGGACGGCACCGCCAAGGGCGGCATCGTGGTCGCCGTACAGCGCGAGCTGGGCGTGCCGGTCAAGCTCATCGGCCTCGGCGAGGGCGCGGACGACCTCGCGCCGTTCGAACCGGAGGCGTTCGTGGACGCACTGATCGGTGACTGAGACGCGGTTACCGAGCCCTCCGGACGCAGTTGCTGAAATCGGTGACTGCTCAGGAAGAGCGCCCGCCCCGGCATCCGCCGGGAGCGGGCGCTTCGCCGTACGGGGCGCATATCCGTTCCGCGTACGCGCCCCGTACTCGTTCCGTGTACGCGCCCCGTACTCGTTCCGCGTACGGGGCGCGCGCCCGTTCCGCTAGGCCCGCGACCGATGTGCCAGATACGCCAGCGCCCCCAGCAGCAGCCGCGCCGCCGGCGGCCTGGTCGCCGAGTCGAGGGCGGGCGGGCGCAGCCAGCGCACCGGGCCGAGCCCGCCCCGGTCGGAGGGCGGGGCCGTGATGTACGTACCGGGGCCGAGGCCGCGCAGGTCGAGGGCGGAGGGGGTGTCCCAGCCCATGCGGTAGAGCAGCCGGGGCAGCTCGGCGGCGCCGCCCGGCGCGACGAAGAAGTGGGCGCGGCCCTGCGGGGTCGCCGCGACCGGGCCGAGCGGCAGGCCCATGCGCTCCAGCCGGGTCAGGGCCCGGCGCCCGGCGGGCTCCGCCACCTCGATCACGTCGAAGGTCCGGCCGACCGGCAGCATCACCGAGGCGCCGGGGACCTCGGCCCACGCCTCGGTCACCTCGTCCAGCGTGGAGCCGGCGGGGATCTCCGCCGCGAAGACCAGCGGGTGCGCACCCGGGGCGCGGCAGTTGCGGTGGCCGCAGGAGCAGGCGCCCGCGGCGGCCCGCGCGCCCGGTACGACGTCCCAGCCCCACAGCCCGGTGAACTCGGCCACGGCCGTGCACTCCGACGAGCGGCCACGGCGGCGCGAGCCGGACCGGAAGTCGCGGATGCCCCGACTGCTGCCGATGGTGAACCCCATACCCCCTCCAACGGTCCGGCGCACCGATGATTACGCACCGGACACACTAAGTTACTCTCTGCTTTCACATCCCCGGCACCGCGCGATCCAGGCAGCGCCTTGTGGCACTCGGGGTGGTGGGCTCGGCGACACGCGCCCCGGTGTGCACCGCTGCACCCACTCCCGTGCGGCCTCTGTCAAGTGAATCGCGCAGCGGTCCCCGTGCGTTCATTCGATGGGGTGGCGAATGGTGGCGTTTCCGTGAACCCCATGGCCGGACGGGTGATCGTAGGATTACTTTGTGTGCACAGAGCCTGGAGGCACATGCACGCGTGGGTATGCCGGAGGCAAGGCGGCTTTCCGTCCGAAGGGCGGCAGGCGCCGGACGGACGGCCGTGACCACCGGCATTCTGATAGGGCTTGACGCACTCGGCGACAAGTGGTTTCAGGGATGGGGGCGTTCCAGTGGGCGGCAACGGCGGAAGCGGGACGAGCGCTGGACACGCTGCGCACACCGGACACACCGCGAGCTCCGAGAAGCGCCCCAACGAGCTGCTCACGTCGTGGTTCGTGCGCAGCGGCTGGTCCAAGGGCGAGCTCGCCCGCCAGGTCAACCGCCGCGCCCGCCAGCTGGGCGCCCACCACATCTCCACGGACACCTCGCGCGTGCGGCGCTGGCTCGACGGGGAGAACCCGCGCGAGCCGATCCCGCGCATCCTGTCCGAGCTGTTCTCCGAACGCTTCGGCGTCGTCGTCTCCATCGAGGACCTGGGCCTGCGCACCTCCCGCCCGCTCCCCTCCGCGACCGGCGTCGACCTGCCCTGGACGGGCCCGCAGACCGTGGCCCTGCTCAGCGAGTTCTCGCGCAGCGACCTGATGCTGGCGCGGCGCGGCTTCCTCGGGACCTCGCTGGCCCTCTCCGCGGGCCCGTCCCTCATCGAACCCATGCAGCGCTGGCTCGTCCCCGCGCCCCCGGCCCCCCGGCCGGACCCCGAGCCGACGCCCGCCACACGCGCGCGCGGACGCCTGTCCAGGCCCGAGCTGGACCTGCTGGAGACGACCACCGTGATGTTCCGGCGCTGGGACGCCCAGTGCGGCGGCGGCCTGCGCCGCAAGGCGGTCGTGGGCCAGCTCCACGAGGTGACCGATCTCCTCCAGGAGTCCCAGCCCGAGTCCGTGCGCCGGAGGCTGTTCAAGGTCGCCGCCGAGCTGGCCGAGCTCGCCGGCTGGATGTCGTACGACGTCGGGCTCCAGCCCACCGCGCAGAAGTACTTCGTCCTCGCCCTGCACGCCGCCAAGGAGGCGGGCGACCGGCCGCTCGGCTCGTACATCCTCTCCAGCATGAGCCGGCAGATGATCCACCTCGGCCGGCCGGACGACGCGCTGGAGCTGATCCACCTCGCGCAGTACGGCAGCCGGGACTGCGCCGGCCCGCGCACCCAGTCGATGCTGTATGCGATGGAGGCCCGCGCCTACGCCAACATGGGCCAGCCCGGCAAGTGCAAGCGGGCGGTCCGCCTGGCCGAGGACACCTTCGCCGACGCCGACGAGTGGGACGAGCCGGACCCCGACTGGATCCGCTTCTTCTCCGAGGCCGAACTGCACGGCGAGAACTCCCACTCCTTCCGCGACCTCGCCTACGTCGCCGGCCGCAGCCCCGCCTACGCCTCCCTCGCCGAGCCGCTGATGCGGCGGGCCGTGGAGCTGTTCGAGAAGGACGGCGAACACCAGCGGTCGTACGCACTGAACCTGATCGGCATGGCCACCGTGCACCTGCTGCGGCGGGAGCCCGAGGAGAGCACCGCCTACGCCAAGGAGGCCATGCGGATCGCGGCCAAGGTCCGCTCCGAGCGCGTCAACACCCGTATCCGCAAGACGATCGACACGGCCGCACGCGACTTCGGCGACCTCGCCGAGGTCGTCGACCTCACCGAACGGCTCGCCGTCGAACTCCCGGAGACCGCCGTGGCGGTCTGACACCCCAGGGTGTTCTCCCATGGGGTGAACACCCCGCAAGCCCCGGCCGCGGCCGGCCTTCCCGAACTGCCCGACTCGGCTCCCCCCACGCCAGGTCAGCGGAAGGCCGCCGCGGCCGGTCCCTTTGGTTGCGCCACGATAACGGCCGCGCGGCCGGACATCCCGCGGTTCATCGACGCGTAACACGCACGGCGCCTTCGTCACGGCGGCGAAACAACGAGGGGCCCCCACCGAAACCGCGCTGCGCCAGTCTCGTGGCGCAGAACCGGCCCACCCCTCATACCGCTCTGGCATCCGCCCAGGCTTCGCCCGCACGGGGCCGTACCAACGACGAGGAGACGCCGATGGCACCAGCCATCACGCTCGCCGCAGAGACGGAGCTCTCTGCCGCCAACACAGGCTTCATGCTCATCTGCACCGCCCTGGTGATGCTCATGACCCCGGCGCTGGCCTTCTTCTACGGAGGCATGGTCCGCGTCAAGAGCACCCTGAACATGCTGATGATGAGCTTCATCAGCCTCGGGATCGTCACCGTCCTGTGGGTGCTGTACGGCTTCTCCCTCGCCTTCGGCACGGACTCCGGCAGCCTCATCGGCTGGAACTCCGACTGGGTCGGCCTCGGCGGCATCGGCCTGACCGAGCTGTGGGACGGCTACACCGTCCCCGTCTTCGTCTTCTGCGCCTTCCAGCTGATGTTCGCGATCCTCACGCCCGCCCTGATCAGCGGCGCCCTCGCGGACCGGGTGAAGTTCACCGCGTGGGCGCTGTTCGTCGCCCTGTGGGCCACGGTCGTCTACTTCCCGGTCGCCCACTGGGTGTGGGGCGCCGGCGGCTGGGCCTTCGAGCTGGGCGTCATCGACTTCGCCGGCGGTACGGCGGTCCACATCAACGCCGGTGCGGCGGCGCTCGGCGTGATCCTCGTCATCGGCCGGCGGATCGGCTTCAAGAAGGACCCGATGCGCCCGCACAGCCTGCCGCTGGTCATGCTCGGCGCGGGCCTGCTGTGGTTCGGCTGGTTCGGCTTCAACGCCGGCTCCTGGCTGGGCAACGACGACGGCGTCGGCGCGCTGATGTTCGTCAACACCCAGGTCGCCACCGGCGCCGCCATGCTGGCCTGGCTCGCCTACGAGAAGATCCGCCACGGCGCGTTCACCACGCTGGGCGCCGCCTCCGGCGCGGTCGCGGGCCTGGTCGCCATCACCCCGGCCGGCGGCGCGGTCTCCCCGCTCGGCGCGATCGCCGTCGGCGCCGTCGCCGGACTGCTGTGCGCCATGGCCGTCGGCCTGAAGTACAAGCTGAACTACGACGACTCCCTCGACGTCATCGGCGTCCACCTGGTCGGCGGCATCGCCGGCTCCCTCCTGGTCGGCCTCTTCGCCACCGGCAAGGGCCAGTCCGACGTCGCGGGCCTGTTCTACGGCGGCGGCCTGGAGCAGTTCTGGAAGCAGTGCGCCGGAGTCTTCGCCGTCCTCGCCTACTCCCTGGCCGTCTCCGCCCTCCTGGCCTTCGTCCTCGACAAGACGATCGGCATGCGGGTATCGGAGGACGACGAGGTGGCCGGCATCGACCAGGCCGAACACGCCGAGACCGCATACGACTTCAGCGGGGCCGGCGGCGGTGCCGCCCGTACGACCGCCGCGCCGGCCCCCGTGGCCGCCCCGGCCGAGAACAAGAAGGTGGACGCATGAAGCTCATCACCGCCGTCGTCAAGCCGCACCGGCTCGACGAGATCAAGGAGGCCCTCCAGGCCTTCGGCGTGCACGGCCTGACGGTCACCGAGGCCAGCGGCTACGGCCGCCAGCGCGGCCACACCGAGGTCTACCGGGGCGCCGAGTACACCGTCGACCTCGTGCCCAAGATCCGCATCGAGGTGCTGGCCGAGGACGACGACGCCGAACAGCTCATCGACGTGGTGGTCAAGGCGGCCCGCACCGGCAAGATCGGAGACGGCAAGGTCTGGGCCGTCCCGGTCGAGACGGCCGTCCGGGTCCGCACCGGCGAGCGCGGTCCGGACGCCCTCTGACACGGCAGCGGAACAGGAGCCACCGGGTGACGAGTACGGACGTGACGGAAGAAGCAGAGGACTCGGGACCCGGCGGCTACGCGGCGGCCCGGCTGCGCCTCCTCACCGAGAGGTCGCGGTCCGGGCCGCCGCGCCGCAGTGCCCTCGCCGGTCTGACGGACGACTGGCTGGCCGGCCTCTTCGGCGCGGGAGCGGCGGGGCTCAGGGGCGTGGCCCTGGTCGCCGTCGGTGGCTACGGCCGCGGCGAACTGTCCCCGCGCAGCGACCTGGACCTGCTCCTGCTGCACGACGGCGGCGACCCGAAGGCGGTCGCCGCCCTCGCCGACCGCCTCTGGTACCCCGTGTGGGACCTCGGCATCGCCCTCGACCACTCCGTGCGCACCCCCGCCGAGGCGCGGAGGACGGCGGGGGAGGACCTCAAGGTCCACCTCGGCCTGCTGGACGCCCGCCACCTCGCCGGCGACCTCGGCCTGACCGCCGGACTGCGCACCGCCGTCCTCGCCGACTGGCGCAACCAGGCGCCCAGGCGCCTCCCCGAACTCCGGGAGCTGTGCGCCGAACGGGCCGCACGCCAGGGCGAGCTGCAGTTCCTGCTGGAACCGGACCTGAAGGAGGCGCGGGGCGGGCTGCGCGACGCCACCGCCCTGCGTGCCGTCGCCGCCTCCTGGCTCGCCGACGCCCCGCGCGAGGGCCTCGCCGATGCCCGGCGCCGCCTGCTCGACGTACGCGACGCACTGCATCTGGCCACGGGCCGGGCCACCGACCGGCTCGCGCTCCAGGAGCAGGACCAGGTCGCGGCCGAGCTCGGCCTCCTCGACGCCGACACCCTGCTGCGGCAGGTGTACGAGGCGGCCCGCGTCATCGCGTACGCCGGCGATGTCACCTGGCGGGAAGTGGGGCGCGTGCTGCGGTCGCGCGCGGTGCGTCCGCGCCTGCGCAAACTGGCAAGGGAGCGAAGCGACTTCCTCAGAAGGGCGGTGGCGGGCGACGGGAGGGCGCCGAACGGGGGGAAACCGGCCACCGAACGGTCGCCGCTGGCGGAGGGCGTGGTCGAGCAGGACGGCGAGGTGGTGCTCGCCCGCACCGCGCGCCCCGAACGCGACCCCGTGCTCCCGCTGCGCGCCGCGGCCGCCGCCGCGCAGGCCGGGCTCCCGCTCTCCCTGCACGCCGTACGGCGCCTCGCCGCCACCGCGCGCCCCCTGCCCGCGCCCTGGCCCGCCGAGGCGCGCGAGCAGCTCGTCACCCTGCTCGGCTCCGGCCGCCCCACCGTCGAGGTGTGGGAGGCGCTGGAGGCGGAGGGGCTGATCACCCGTCTCCTGCCCGACTGGGAGCGGGTCCGCTGCCGCCCCCAGCGCAACGCCGTGCACCTGTGGACCGTCGACCGGCACCTCATCGAGACCGCCGTCCGCGCCTCCGCGTTCACGCGCCGCGTCAGCCGTCCCGACCTGCTGCTCGTCGCCGCGCTGCTGCACGACATCGGCAAGGGCTGGCCCGGCGACCACTCCGTGGCCGGCGAGATCATCGCCCGCGACGTGGCCGCCCGCATCGGCTTCGACCGCGCGGACACCGCCGTCGTCGCCACCCTCGTACGCCACCACCTGCTGCTCGTCGAGACGGCCACCCGGCGCGACCTGGACGACCCGGACACCGTCCGCGCGGTCGCCGGCGCGGTCGGCACCCAGGGCACGCTGGAGCTGCTGCACGCCCTCACCGAGGCCGACGCCCTGGCCACCGGCCCGGCCGCCTGGTCGTCCTGGCGCGGCTCCCTCGTCGCCGGCCTGGTCGAACGGGTCTCGGCCGTGCTGTCGGGGGACGCCCCCGCCGACCCCGAGGACGCCGCCCCCACCGCGGAACAGGAACGGCTCGCCGTCGAGGCCTTCCGCACGGGCGGCCCGGTGCTGGCGCTGCGGGCCCAGACCGAGCCGCCCGCCGGGGAGACGGCAGGGGAGACGGCCGGGGAACCCGAGCCGCTCGGCGTCGAGCTGCTGATCGCCGTGCCCGACCAGCCGGGCGTGCTGCCCGCCGTCTCCGGTGTCCTGGCCGTGCACCGGCTGACCGTCCGCACCGCCGAGCTGCGCTCCCTGCCGCTGCCGGACGGTGTCGACGGCTCGGTCCTGCTCCTGGACTGGCGGGTCGCCGCCGAGTACGGCTCCCTGCCACAGGCCGCCCGGCTGCGCGCGGACCTGGTGCGCGCCCTGGACGGCTCCCTGGACATCGCCGCCCGCCTCGCCGAACGGGACGCCGCCTACCCCCGGCGCCGGGGCGTGGTCGCGCCGCCGCCGCGGGTGACGGTCGCGTCGGCCGCCTCGCGCCTGGCCACGGTGATCGAGGTGCGTGCGCAGGACGCGCCGGGGCTGCTGTTCCGGATCGGGCGGGCGCTGGAGGAGGCGGGGGTGCGGGTGCGCAGCGCGCACGTGAGCACGCTGGGTGCCAATGCTGTCGACGCGTTCTACGTCACCGGCACCGACGGAGCCCCCCTGCCGGGGGAGGAGGCGGTGGCCGTGGCGCGGAAGCTGGAGGAGACGCTGCGGGCGTGACCTCGCGGTCATGTCGTGCGTTTGTCCGTGCGTGCTCCCCGCCGCCGCGGGGGTGGTCCCAGGATGCCGTCCGGCGCGACCGCTTCCCGGATGTCGTCCCCGCCACTGCGGGGTCGAGTCCCCGCCCGCTGAATGCCGCGGGCGGGGACGATTGTCTTGCACGGCCGGATACCCTGGAAGACGCTCAGACCGCCCCCGACTCCGAGGACCGACGCCGCCGTGTTCGATACCCTTTCCGATCGCCTTTCAGCCACCTTCAAGTCTCTCAGGGGCAAGGGGCGTCTCAGCGAAGCGGACATCGACGCCACGGCGCGCGAGATCCGCATCGCGCTGCTCGAGGCGGACGTGGCCCTGCCGGTCGTCCGGACGTTCATCAAGAACGTCAAGGAACGGGCCATGGGCGCCGAGGTCTCCAAGGCGCTGAACCCGGCCCAGCAGGTCCTCAAGATCGTCAACGACGAGCTCGTCACCATCCTCGGCGGCGAGACCCGGCGCCTGCGCTTCGCCAAGCAGCCGCCCACCGTGATCATGCTCGCCGGTCTCCAGGGTGCCGGTAAGACCACCCTCGCGGGCAAGCTCGGCAAGTGGCTCAAGGAGCAGGGCCACTCGCCGCTGCTGGTCGCCTGCGACCTCCAGCGCCCCAACGCCGTGAACCAGCTCAGCGTGGTCGCCGAGCGCGCCGGTGTCGCCGTCTACGCGCCCGAGCCGGGCAACGGCGTCGGCGACCCGGTCAAGGTCGCCAAGGACTCCATCGAGTTCGCCAAGGCCAGGGTCCACGACATCGTCATCGTCGACACCGCCGGCCGCCTGGGCATCGACCAGGAGATGATGCAGCAGGCCGCCGACATCAGGGACGCCACGCGGCCGGACGAGATCCTCTTCGTCGTCGACGCCATGATCGGCCAGGACGCCGTCAACACCGCCGAGGCCTTCCGCGACGGCGTCGGCTTCGACGGCGTGGTGCTCTCCAAGCTCGACGGCGACGCCCGCGGTGGTGCCGCCCTGTCGATCCGGCAGATCACCGGCAAGCCGATCATGTTCGCGTCGAACGGCGAGAAGCTCGACGACTTCGACGCCTTCCACCCGGACCGCATGGCCTCCCGCATCCTCGACATGGGTGACCTGCTCACCCTGATCGAGCAGGCGGAGAAGACGTTCAGCCAGGAAGAGGCCGCCAAGATGGCCTCCAAGCTGGCGTCCAAGAAGGGCCAGGACTTCACCCTGGACGACTTCCTGGCCCAGATGGAGCAGGTCCGGAAGATGGGCAGCATCAGCAAGCTGCTCGGCATGCTCCCCGGCATGGGCCAGATCAAGGACCAGATCAACAACATCGACGAGCGGGACGTCGACCGCACGGCCGCCATCATCAAGTCGATGACCCCGGCCGAGCGCCAGGACCCGACGATCATCAACGGCTCGCGCCGCGCCCGTATCGCCAAGGGCTCCGGCGTCGAGGTCAGCGCGGTGAAGAACCTGGTCGAGCGGTTCTTCGAGGCCCGCAAGATGATGTCCCGCATGGCCCAGGGCGGCGGCATGCCCGGCATGCCGGGCATCCCGGGCATGGGCGGCGGGCCCGGCCGGGCGAAGAAGCAGCAGAAGAAGGCCAAGGGCAAGCAGCGCTCCGGCAACCCGATGAAGCGCAAGCAGCAGGAGCAGGAGGAGGCCGCCCGCCGCGCCGCCGCGGCACAGAACGGCGGCGCCTTCAACCTGCCCCAGCAGGGCGCCCAGGACTTCGAGCTGCCGGACGAGTTCAAGAAGTTCATGGGCTGACGGAGGCCGGCGAAGGCCGACGGACCGGCCCGCGTCTACGGCACCGGGGGCGCCCCTCGCATCAGGGGGCGCCCCCGGTGCCGTATGCCGTATCCGCGCATGCCCGCGCGGCATTCGTGTCGTAACGTCCGGATATGGCCGACAACTCCCCGCCGCGCAACGCCCCGGAGCCGCCCTGGCGGACCGAGGGCACGCCCGAGGAGCCGCAGAAGCCGCCGCCCGGCGGGCGGCGCATGCGCGGCGGCTGGTGGAGCCTGGTCGTCGCCGCGCTGGTCGTCTACCTCGTCACCAACCTCGTGCTCTCCTTCCTCGACGAGGGCGACGAGCCGACGATCTCCTACACCGAGTTCAGCAGGCAGGTCGATGCGGGCAACGTCAGCAAGATCTACTCCAAGGGCGACGCCATCCAGGGCCAGCTGAAGAAGGCCCGGGACGACCCGGAGGGCGACGGGACCTACACCAAGTTCCAGACCCAGCGCCCGGCCTTCGCCGACGACCGGCTCTGGGAGGACCTGACCCGGCACGACGTCACCGTCACCGCCGAACCGGTCGTGCAGCAGCGCGGCTTCCTCGCCAACCTGCTGATCTCGCTGGCGCCGATGCTGCTGCTGATCGTCCTGTGGATCGTCATCGCCCGGCGGATGCGCGGGGCGATGGGCGGCGCCGGCGGCATGCTCGGCCGCAAGGCACCGCCCAAGCCGGTGGAGCTGGAGCCGGGCCGCGCACGCACCACGTTCGCGGACGTGGCCGGCATCGACGAGGTGGAGGGCGAGCTCAACGACGTCGTCGACTTCCTGAAGAACCCCGACGCCTACCGCCGCATGGGCGCCAAGATGCCCCGCGGCGTCCTGCTGTCCGGCCCGCCCGGCACCGGCAAGACGCTCCTGGCGCGCGCGGTGGCCGGCGAGGCGGGGGTGCCGTTCTTCTCGGCGTCCGCCTCCGAGTTCATCGAGATGATCGTGGGCGTCGGGGCCTCCCGGGTGCGGGAGCTGTTCGCCGAGGCGCGCAAGGTGGCACCGTCGATCATCTTCATCGACGAGATCGACACCATCGGCCGGGCCCGCGGTGGCGGTTCCGGCATGGGCGGCCACGACGAGCGCGAGCAGACGCTGAACCAGATCCTCACCGAGATGGACGGCTTCTCCGGAGCCGAGGGCGTCATCGTCATCGCCGCCACCAACCGCGCCGACATCCTCGACCCCGCCCTGACCCGCCCCGGCCGCTTCGACCGGGTCGTCACCGTCTCCCCGCCGGACCGGGGCGGCCGGGAGGCGATCCTGCGCATCCACACCCGCGCCATCCCGCTCGCCCCCGACGTCGACCTCGGGCAGGTCGCCCGCACCACCCCCGGCATGACCGGCGCCGAGCTCGCCAACCTCGCCAACGAGGCCGCCCTCCTCGCCGTCAAGCGCAAGCAGCGGCGCGTGACGCAGACGGACCTGTCCGACGCCCTGGAGAAGGTCCAGCTCGGTGCCGAACGCGCGCTGGTCATGCCCGAGGAGGAGCGCCGGCGCACCGCCTACCACGAGAGCGGCCACGCCCTGCTCGGCATGCTCCAGCCGGGCGCCGACCCCGTCCGCAAGATCACCATCGTCCCGCGCGGGCGCGCGCTCGGCGTGACCCTGTCGACGCCGGACTCGGACAAGTACGCGTACACCGAGGAGTACCTGCGCGGACGCATCATCGGCGCGCTCGGCGGCATGGCGGCCGAGCACGTCGTCTACGGCGTCATCACCACCGGCTCCGAGAACGACCTGGAACAGGTCACCCGGATCGTCCGCGGCATGGTCGCCCGCTGGGGCATGAGCGAACGCGTCGGCCGCCTCTCCGCCCTCCCGAACGACGCCCAGCAGACCTACGGGCTCGCCGCCGCCCCGCAGACCCTCGACGCGATCGACGGCGAGATGCGGCGGATCGTCGACGAGTGCTACGAGGAGGCCTGCCGCAAGCTGCGCGACCACCGCGGGCAGCTCGACGCGCTCGCCCGGGCCCTGCTGGAGAACGAGACGCTGGAGGAGGCGGACGCCTACCGGATCGCCGGGATCACGCGCCTGCGCAAGGACGCCCCGGAGACCTGACGGTCCCGCGCCGCACCCCGGCGGAGGTCACGGGACGCGGGCGATCAGGTACCGGAACACGTTCGGCATCCACACCGTCCCGTCCTCGCGCCGGTACGCGTGCAGCGCCTCCGCCAGCTCCTTGTCCACCTGCTCCCGGTCCGTCGCGGTGACCGCCGCGTCGAACAGCCCCGTCGACAGCAGGCCCCGTACCGCGCTGGCGACGTCGGCGTACCCGAAGGGACAGGCCACCCGTCCCGAGCCGTCCGGCCGCAGACCGGCGCGCTGGGCGACCTCCTCCAGGTCGTCGCGCAGCGCCGGCCGCCAGCTGCCCGCGCTGCGCAGCGGATCGGCCAGCTTGGTGGCCACCCGCAGCACGGACGACGTGGCGCAGCGCTCCGGCGGCCCCCAGCCGGCCAGCACCACCGGCGCCCCCCGCTCGGCGAGCGGCGTCGCCTGCGCGAGCAGCTCGCCCAGCCCCTCCGCGTCACCGGCCAGGCACCCGATGGGCTCGAAGGCGGTCACCAGGGTGTACGCGGCGCGGCCGGCGTCGTCCGTGCCGTCCACGTCCCGGGGCGAGCCCTCGACGATCCGGGTGTCCGCACGCGCGCGCGTGTGCTCCGCCCCCGCCGCGCCGGGCAGCAGCCGCTCCCGCGCGAGGGCCAGCCGTTCCGGTGCGCGGGAGTCGACACCGGTGACCGCGGCACCCCGGGAGGCGGCCATCAGCAGGGCCAGCCCGGAACCGCAGCCGAGCCCCAGCAGTCGTGTGCCGGTCCCCACGTCCAGTCGCTCGTAGACGGCCTCGTAGAGCGGTACGAGCATCCGCTCCTGGATCTCGGACCAGTCACGCGCGCGTGCCCGCAGGTCCACGCGGGGCGCCGCCCCGGCGTGAGATGGGTGCTGCCGCACGAGCGTAGGTGTCATAGGAAAGCGCCCCAATCGCCGAGAGTTCTCGCAAGTTGCCGCTGTGCCCTGTTGTCGGTGGCCCCCGTGCGGTGCGCCCGCACTCCCCGTATGCCAGGAAACTCCGGGCTCGCCGTGACGTCCAGTGGTCGAGGGGACCGGTTTGCGTAATCGGCGGGTGCGTGGCGAGATTTCACCTCCCTGCAACCTGCCCGCACCATCGAGGCCCGGCCGGGGCGCCCGCCCCCACGCTCCGGGCCGACGGCTCCCCGCGCCGGTGCCGGGAGCCGGCCGCCGGGACCGGACCGGCCGGCGACGTCCCGGTGCGCGGCACCAGGGTGATCCGGCCGCACGGGCAGGGGCCCGAGGAGGCGGACCCGGCGGGAGACGGACGCACGCATCAAGGCGGTGGGCGCCTCCAGCGGGACGTGCGCGCCGGTTTCACGGCCGACGTCCCCGTCCTCGCGGCGAAGGACGGCGAGGCGGTTCCGGCCAAGGTCCGCGAGTTCGGCGACCGGCGGCGGGCCGCGGGCGACGGGCGGCCGGGCCCGCCTGCCGCGGGCGGTGCCCGGCGGGAAGGGCGAGGCCGGGCCGGCCGGGCCCGCGGTGACCGCACGGCGTTCGGTCGCCGAGGGCGGGCCGGTGCCGGACGCCGGCACCCCACCCGGTAACGTCGTCGGCGCGCGTGTTCACCAAGATGGTGTCCTCCGGCGCGCACGCGGCCGAAACGCCCCTTGCGCACCGGCGCACTCCGCACGACCCGGCGTGTGGACACGCGCTACACGCGGGCGCGTACGGCGGGCTACGCACCACCTTGGTACGAGCTGTGCGGCTTCTCCGCAGATCGGCGCACCCGCCCTCGTCGGCGCGCATCAGCGGCAACTGACGGGTACGAGCAAAATATTTGGGATGCCCCGGAATAGGAACACAGCGGCACCCCGGCTCGTTGCCATTACGTGAGCACGACACCACCTGTTCTCGCCGCAGAGCTGGCGCAGGCGTGGGCCGACATTCAGCGGCACCACCCCGAGCTGCCCGATCTTGCCGCGCCCGAGTCCCTGATCGGAGAGTCGTCGTCCGCCTGCGGGCACACCCTCTCCTTCGAACGACTGCTCCATGAGGCAGTCCACGGCATCGCCGCGGCGCGCGGTGTACGCGACACCTCCCGCGCCGGCCGGTACCACAACCGCAGATTCCTCGCGATCGCCGAGGAGCTGGGCCTGGACCACCCCGAGGAGCCGCACCCGAGCAGCGGTTTCTCGCTGGTCACGCTCACCCCCGAGGCGAAGCGCCGCTACCGCCCGACGATCGAGCGCCTCCAGCGCGCCCTGAAGGCCCACTCCGCGGCGACCGCCGCCGACTCCGCCCGCACCTTCCGCGGCCCGGCCGCCCGTCACGGCTCCTCCGGCGGCGGCGTGCGCGTGAAGGCCGTCTGCGACTGCGGCCGCAACGTACGGGTGGTCCCGTCCGTGCTGGCCCAGGCCCCGATCGTGTGCGGCGGCTGCGGGAAGCCGTTCCGGATCCCGGAGGTCGTGGGCGCGGCGGCCGGCTGAGAGCGCGGCCGTTCGCGGCAGCCGCGTCCGCGCTTCCGGTCCGGCGCCCCCGGGCCGGAAGCGGTCCGCGAGGTGTGGCAGAATGGCTAGCTGTACTCGACAGCCGCATAGGACCCCTCTCTCCTCCGGCTGACGCGTCCATCGGGCACTCGGGTACCGCAACCCCACGCGGCTCTCTCGCCGTGCCCAACCACGTCAATTCCAGGAGAACCCACTCCCGTGGCAGTCAAGATCAAGCTGAAGCGTCTGGGCAAGATCCGTTCGCCTCACTACCGCATCGTCGTCGCCGACTCCCGTACCCGCCGTGACGGCCGGGCCATCGAGGAGATCGGCAAGTACCACCCGACGTACAACCCGTCGGTGATGGAGGTCGACAGCGAGCGCGTGGCGTACTGGCTCTCTGTCGGCGCCCAGCCCACCGAGCCCGTGCTCGCCATCCTGAAGAAGACCGGCGACTGGCAGAAGTTCAAGGGCGAGCCCGCCCCGGCTCCGCTGCTGCAGCCGGCCGAGAAGCCGGCGCGCCCGTCGTTCGAGGCCATCAGCGGTGAGGACGAGGGCAAGGGTGAGGCCATCA
The DNA here is from genome assembly GCF_040628835.1 of Streptomyces sp. NPDC006134. NCBI lineage: Bacteria > Bacillati > Actinomycetota > Actinomycetes > Kitasatosporales > Streptomycetaceae > Streptomyces > Streptomyces sp. NPDC006134. The sequence goes on from NZ_JBEXTV010000009.1 coordinate 145,074, forward strand.
CCCAGAAGAAGAAGGCCGAGAAGAAGGACGAGGCTGCGACCGAGTCTTCTTCGGCTGAGTCGACCGAGGCCTGAGCATGCTCGAGGAGGCTCTCGAGCACCTCGTGAAGGGCATCGTCGACAACCCTGACGATGTGCAGGTCGCCTCGCGCAACCTGCGCCGTGGGCGTGTGCTCGAGGTCCGGGTCCACCCGGACGACCTCGGAAAGGTGATCGGCCGCAACGGCCGCACCGCACGCGCTCTGCGCACCGTCGTGGGCGCCATCGGCGGCCGCGGCGTCCGCGTCGACCTGGTCGACGTGGACGACGTCCGCTGACGCTTATCGCAACCGGCTCGGGCCGGGGAGGGCCACAGGGCCGTCCCCGGCCCGTAGTCGTATGACAGGAGATTCACACAAGTGCAGCTGGTAGTCGCTCGCATCGGCCGCGCCCACGGCATCAAGGGCGAGGTCACCGTCGAGGTCCGTACCGACGAGCCGGAACTGCGGCTCGCCCCCGGCGCCGTCCTGGCCACCGACCCCGCCTCGGCCGGGCCGCTGACCATCGAGACGGGCCGCGTCCACAGCGGCCGTCTCCTGCTGCGCTTCGAGGGCGTGCACGACCGCAACGCCGCCGAGGCCCTGCGCAACACCCTCCTGATCGCCGAGGTGGACCCCGAGGAGCTGCCCGAGGAGGAGGACGAGTACTACGACCACCAGCTGATCGACCTCGACGTCGTCACCGAGGACGGGACGGAGGTCGGCCGGATCACCGAGATCTCCCACCTGCCCTCCCAGGATCTGTTCGTGGTGGAGCGCCCCGACGGCAGCGAGGTCTTCGTGCCGTTCGTGGCGGAGATCGTCACCGAGATCGACCTGGAGGAGCAGCGGGCCGTCATCGCCCCGCCGCCGGGCCTCATCGACGACCGGGCCGAGATCGCCTCGTCGAGGGACGAGAACGCATGAGGCTCGACGTCGTCACGATCTTCCCCGAGTACCTGGAACCGCTGAACGTCTCCCTCGTCGGCAAGGCCCGCGCGCGCGGGCAGCTGAACGTGCACGTCCACGACCTGCGCGCGTGGACGTACGACCGGCACAACACCGTCGACGACACCCCGTACGGCGGCGGCCCCGGCATGGTGATGAAGACCGGGCCGTGGGGCGACGCGCTGGACACCGTCCTGGCCGACGGCTACGAGACGGGCTCGGGCGAACCCGCCCTCGTCGTGCCCACCCCCAGCGGCCGTCCCTTCACCCAGGAACTCGCCGTCCACCTCTCCGGGCGTCCCTGGCTGATCTTCACGCCCGCCCGCTACGAGGGCATCGACCGGCGCGTCGTCGACGAGTACGCCACCCGCATGCCCGTCTACGAGGTCTCCATCGGCGACTACGTCCTCGCCGGCGGCGAGGCGGCCGTCCTCGTCGTCACCGAGGCGGTGGCGCGGCTGCTGCCCGGCGTCCTCGGCAACGCCGAGTCCCACCGCGACGACTCCTTCGCCCCCGGCGCCATGGCCAATCTCCTCGAAGGACCCGTCTACACCAAGCCGCCCCTGTGGCGCGGCCGGGACATCCCCGAGGTGCTGCTCAGCGGCCACCACGGGAAGATCGCCCGCTGGCGCCGCGACGAGGCCCTCAAGCGCACCACGGCCCACCGGCCCGACCTGATCGAGCGCTGCGACCCCAAGACCTTCGACAAGAAGGACCGGGAGATGCTCTCCATCCTGGGCTGGGAACCGGACCCGGCGGGGGAGCCGTACGGCCGATTTTGGCGCAGGACCGGGGGCGTGGAAGAATAGGCCGCTGCTGTGCGTCCGTCCGGCGTGTGCCCCTGCCACAGGGGGAGACGACGCCCGCTCCGACCCGCACGGCCCCGATCCGAACCACCTAGTCCCGTTGATGACCTGTGGCATCAGCGAAGAAAGCAGACGAAATGTCTCACCTGCTCGACTCCGTCGACTCCGCGTCGCTGCGCAGCGACGTCCCGGCCTTCCGTCCGGGTGACACCGTCAACGTCCACGTCCGCGTCATCGAGGGCAACCGCTCCCGTGTGCAGCAGTTCAAGGGCGTGGTCATCCGCCGCCAGGGTTCCGGCGTGCGCGAGACCTTCACGGTCCGCAAGGTCTCCTTCTCCGTCGGCGTCGAGCGCACCTTCCCGGTGCACACCCCGATCGTGGAGAAGATCGAGCTCGTCACCCGCGGTGACGTGCGTCGCGCCAAGCTGTACTACCTGCGCGAGCTGCGCGGCAAGGCGGCGAAGATCAAGGAGAAGCGCGAGAGCTGAGCGCGCTCGGGGGTCCACAGCGGGGCCGGATAGCATCTGGCCCCGATGGACACCGAAGCACAGCCGACGGAGCGCGACCGCTCCCCCCGCCCTTCCGACGCCGAGGACACCTCGGAACCGGAGGAGCGGGAGGGACGGTCGCGTTTCGCGTTGGCGGACCGCGTCACGGAGTGGGTCCCCGGCGGCTGGATCACCGTGACCCTGCTGGCCTCGCTGCTCTGCCTGCTGCTGGTCTTCACCTTCGTCCTGCAGCCGTTCCGGATCCCCAGCGGGTCCATGGAGGGCGGGCTGCGGATCGGCGACCGCGTGCTCGTCAACAAGCTGGCCTACCGCTTCGGGGACCGGCCGCGGCGGGGCGACGTCGTCGTGTTCGACGGGACCGGGTACTTCGGGCACGGCGACTACATCAAACGCGTTGTCGGAGTGGGCGGAGACCACGTGGTCTGCTGCGACGGCGAGGGGAGGATCGAGGTGAACGGACGGCCGGTCGACGAGTCGGAGTTCCTGTACCCCGGGGACAGCCCTTCCACGGTCCGCTTCGACGTCGTCGTGCCCGACGGCACGCTGTTCGTCCTCGGTGACCACCGCAGCGACTCCAGCGACTCCCGGGACCACCTGGGCTCGCCGGGCGGCGGCATGATCCCCGTGGACGAGGTGATCGGCCGCGCCGACTGGATCGTCTGGCCCTTCGGTCACGCCACCCGCCTGGACCGCCCCGGCGGCTACGCGCGCGTGCCCGCCGCGCGGGCGGGGGAGGGCGGCCATGGGTAGCCGCGGCAGGCCCCGGCGCGGCGCCTCCGACGGCCCGGCGGGCGACCCGCCGCCCGGCGGCTCCCGGCGCGCCGGCGGGCGGACGGGCGGCCGGACCCGCGCCGAGCGGCGCAAGCTCCAGCGCAAGGTCAAACGGCGCCGCAGACGCAGCGCGATGAAGGAGATACCGCTCCTCGTCGGCGTCGCCGTCCTCATAGCACTGGTGCTGAAGACCTTCCTCGTCCAGGCCTTCGTGATCCCCTCGGGCTCCATGGAGCAGACCATCCGGATCGGCGACCGGGTCCTGGTCGACAAGCTCACCCCCTGGTTCGGCTCCGAACCCGAACGCGGGGACGTCGTCGTCTTCCGCGATCCCGGCGGCTGGCTCCAGGGCGAGCAGTCCGCCGAGCAGGACGATCCGGTCGTCGTCAAGCAGATCAAGGAAGGTCTCACCTTCATCGGCCTGCTGCCCTCCGACGACGAGAAGGACCTCATCAAGCGGGTCGTCGGCGTGGGCGGCGACCGCGTCCGGTGCTGCGACGCGCAAGGGCGGATCACCGTCAACGGCGTCCCCCTCGACGAGGGCTACCTCCACCCCGGAGACGTCCCCTCCACCATCCGGTTCGACGTCACGGTCCCCGAGGGGCGGCTGTGGGTGATGGGCGACCACCGGTCCAACTCGGCCGACTCCCGCGTCCACCAGGACCGCGAGTACGGCGGTACGGTCTCCGAGGACCAGGTGGTCGGACGGGCCATGGTCATCGCCTGGCCGTTCGGCCACTGGAGCACCCTGGGGGAGCCGGAGACGTACGCGGCCGTGTCCGACGCGGCCTCCGGATCGACCGCCGGGCCCCGCCTGTCGCATAGGGTTGCCCCCGACGATCCGAACGGAATGATCCAGCTCCCGAGCCCTGCGGAACTCCCGCTCGTTATGGGAGTGGTGGGCCTGCGCCGCACATGGGGCAGGCGGCGGCACAGAGTGAGGAGTTGGCGTGGGGGATGTGGCGGTCGGCGCACGGTCCGGACACGACGGCGAGGAACACCGCGGACGCCCCGTGGAAGCGGCCGGCCCGGCCGCGGACACCACCGCGGCCTCCGGGAGCGGATCCGGGACGGCGGCTTCCGGGACGACGACTGAGGACGGCACGGTGACGGGCGAACAGACCGGCGGAAACGAGGACCGGGGGCCGGGCGGAGCGCCGCCCCCCAAGGAGGCCAGGAAACAGCGTTCCTTCTGGAAGGAACTGCCGATCCTGATCGGCATCGCGCTCGTGCTGGCGCTGCTGATCAAGACGTTCCTGGTGCAGGCGTTCTCGATCCCCTCCGACTCGATGCAGAACACCCTCCAGCAGGGCGACCGGGTCCTGGTCGACAAGCTCACCCCCTGGTTCGGTTCCGAACCCGAGCGCGGCGAGGTCGTCGTCTTCCACGACCCCGACGACTGGCTGGCGGGCGAGCCGACGCCCGACCCCAACCCGTTGCAGAGTTTCCTCAGCTGGATCGGCCTGATGCCGTCCGTCGAGGAGAAGGACCTGATCAAGCGGGTGATCGGTGTCGGCGGCGACACGGTCGAGTGCAAGGGCTCCGGCCCGCTCAAGGTCAACGGCAAGGCACTGGACGACCGGGACTTCGTCTACCCCGGCAACACCCCGTGCAGCGTCGACGACAACGGCGGCCAGTTCAAGGTCGAGGTCCCCAAGGGCTACATCTGGGTCATGGGCGACCACCGCCAGAACTCGCGGGACTCCCGCTACAACCGCTCCGACAAGCACAACGGCATGGTCCCGGTGGACGAGGTCGTCGGCCGCGCCATCGTGGTCGCCTGGCCGGTCAACCGCTGGGCCACCCTGCCGGTGCCGGACACCTTCGACCAGCCCGGCCTGAACGCCGCCCCCGCGGCGGCCGGCGCCCTGTCGGTCGCGCCGCAGGGCCTCGCCCTCGCCGGCGTCGTGCCGGTCGCGCTGTGGCGGCGCCGGCGGATCGCCCCCGCCGAGACCCGCTGAGGGCTTTCCCGGAGGACTTCCGGGAGACCTTCCGGGAGGACGGGCCGTACGCGGGCGGGTCCCGATCGCCGGGGAAGGGCTGACCTCCCGGGTACCGCCGGGTAGGGTGCGGATCCATGGGCGGCGAGAGCATGACACGTACGGCACCGCACGGCGGTGGCGCCACCACGGGCCCGGCGGGCGGCCGGGCCGGGCAGCGGCTGTCCGGGCTGGCCGTGGCGCTGGGCCTGGTGCTGTTCCTCGGCGGCTTCGCCTGGGGAGCGGTGGTCTACCGGCCGTACACCGTGCCGACCGGTTCGATGGCGCCGACCATCGACGCCGGCGACCGGGTCCTGGCGCAGCGCATCGGCGGCGAGGACGTCCGCCGCGGCGACGTCGTCGTCTTCAAGGACGCCACCTGGGCCGATGCCCCCATGGTCAAGCGTGTGGTCGCCGTCGGCGGTGACACCGTCGCCTGCTGCCAGGACGGCAGGCTGACGGTCGACGGCAAGAAGATCGACGAGCCCTACCTGCCCGAGGGGGCCGCGGCCGAGGACGGCTCCTTCCCGGCCGTGACCGTCCCGAAGGGACGGCTGTTCCTGCTCGGCGACGAGCGCGGCACCTCCCTGGACTCCACCGCCCACCTGACCGAGGCGGCCCACGGCACCGTCGCGGTCGGCGCCGTCGAGGCGCGGGTCGACGCCGTCGCCTGGCCCATGGACGGCATGCTCCGGCCGGCGACCGGCTTCGAGGCGCTCGGCCCCCTCTCCTCGCCCGGCCCGCTCCGGACGATCGTGGCGCTGGTGATCGCCGGCGTGGTGCTGATCTTCGGCGGCGCGGCCTACGGTCCGCTCGCCAAGCGGGCCGCCGCCTCCCGCGCCCGGACCGGGAGGGAGGCGGCCGGTGCCCGCTGAGACGACGCGGGCGGGGCAGGACACGTACGAGGGCGGGCTGCGCAAGGTCGCCCGGGTGGTGCTGCTCGACCCGCGGGACCGCATCCTGCTGCTGCACGGTCACGAGCCGGACGACCCGGCCGACGACTGGTGGTTCACGCCCGGCGGCGGCGTGGAGGGCGACGAGACCCGGGAACAGGCCGCCCTGCGGGAACTGGCCGAGGAGACCGGGATCACCGAGGTCGAGCTCGGCCCGGTGCTGTGGCGACGGCGGTGCTCCTTCCCCTTCGCCGGCCGCCGCTGGAACCAGGACGAGTGGTACTACCTGGCCCGTACGGACCGGACGGCGACCGTGGCCGCGGGTCTGACCGAGCTGGAACGGCGCAGCGTCGTGGGAGCGCGCTGGTGGACGTACCAGGAACTGGCCCGGGCACATGAGACGGTGTATCCGAACAGACTCGCCGAGCTGCTGCGCACGCTGCTCGACGAAGGTCCCCCGGCCGGGCCCGTGACCCTTGACCCGGAAATCGTCTAGGGGCTCACGGGACTGGCGCACAATGGTGGGATCGCACGGCTGAAGGGGAACATGCCATGAGCGCCGAGGACCTCGAGAAGTACGAGACCGAGATGGAGCTCAAGCTCTACCGGGAGTACCGCGATGTCGTCGGTCTGTTCAAATACGTGATCGAGACCGAGCGGCGTTTCTACCTGACCAACGACTACGAGATGCAGGTCCACTCGGTCCAGGGCGAGGTGTTCTTCGAGGTCACCATGGCGGACGCGTGGGTGTGGGACATGTACCGGCCGGCGCGCTTCGTGAAGCAGGTACGCGTGTTGACGTTCAAGGACGTGAACATCGAGGAGCTCAACAAGAGTGACCTGGAGCTGCCGAGTGGGTGACGCCGGGTGGTCCGTCCCCCGTGTGGGTGAGTGAGTTTTCCACAATCGCCGAGCCGTCCACCAAGATCCAACAGCTCGTCGGCCCGCCCGCATCGTAGGCACCGGAGGTGGTGCCGAGATGAACGCACGAGGAGCGCTGGGCAGGTACGGCGAGGATCTGGCCGCACGGCGGCTGTCCGAGGCCGGGATGACGGTCCTGGAGCGCAACTGGCGCTGCGGCAGGACCGGTGAGATCGACATCGTGGCCCGGGACGGGGACGCCCTGGTCTTCTGCGAGGTGAAGACCCGCCGGGGCGGCTGCTTCGAACATCCGATGGCCGCCGTGACCCCGGAGAAGGCCGAGCGGCTGCGGCGGCTCGCCGAGCGCTGGATCCACACCCATGGCGGAGCGCCGCCCGGCGGCGCCCGGATCGACCTGATCGGCGTGGTGCTGCCGGAGCGCGGAGCCCCGGTCGTCGAGCACGTGCGGGGGGTGGCGTGATGGGGTTCGCGCGGACGTGCTCGGTGACCCTGGTCGGGGTCGAGGGCGTGGTCGTCGAGGTCCAGGCCGACCTCGAACCGGGCGTCGCGACGTTCACGCTGGTGGGACTGCCCGACAAGAGCCTGTCGGAGAGCCGGGACCGGGTGCGGGCCGCCGTGGTCAATTCCGGGGCCGAGTGGCCCCAGAAGAAGCTCACGGTGGGCCTCAGCCCGGCGTCGGTGCCCAAGGCGGGCAGCGGCTTCGACATCGCCGTCGCCAGCGCCGTCCTCGGCGCCGCCGAGCGGATCGACCCCCGTGTGCTCGCCGACATCGTGATGATCGGCGAACTGGGCCTGGACGGGCGGGTCAGGCCGGTCCGGGGCATCCTGCCGGCGGTGCTGGCCGCGGCGGACGCCGGTTTCGAACAGGTGGTCGTACCGGAGTGCGCCGCCGCGGAGGCGTCCTTGGTGCCCGGAGTCTCGGTGCTGGGGGTACGCACCCTCCGCCAGCTGATCGCCGTCCTCGCGGACGAACCCGTGCCCGACGAGGAGCCGGACGAACAGGGCCGCCCCGACCCCCTGGCGGCCGGCCTGCGCGTGCCCGGCGCGGGCATCCACCTCGTCGGAGCGGCGCCGTCCGACCACGGCCACGACCTCGCCGACGTCGTCGGCCAGACCTCGGCGCGCACGGCGGTGGAGGTCGCCGCGGCCGGCGGGCACCACCTCTTCCTGGAGGGACCCCCGGGCGCCGGGAAGACGATGCTCGCCGAACGGCTCCCCGCGCTCCTGCCCCGGCTCGGCCGCAAGGAGTCGCTGGAAGTCACGGCCGTGCACTCGGTCGCGGGCCTGCTGCCACCGGGCAAACCACTGATCGACGCGGCCCCGTACTGCGCCCCGCACCACTCGGCCACGATGCAGGCTCTGGTCGGCGGCGGCCCCGGCATCGCCCGGCCCGGCGCCGTCTCGCTCGCCCACCGGGGCGTGCTGTTCCTGGACGAGACGCCCGAGTTCAGCAGCCACGCCCTGGACGCACTGCGGCAGCCCCTGGAGGCCGGGCACGTCGTCATCGCGCGCAGCGCGGGCGTCGTACGGTTCCCCGCGAAATTCCTCATGGTGCTCGCCGCCAACCCCTGCCCCTGCGGGCGCTTCTCGCAGACGGACACCCTGTGCGAGTGCCCGCCCTCGGCGGTCCGCCGCTACCAGGCCAGGCTCTCCGGACCGCTGCTGGACCGCGTCGACCTGCGCGTCGAGGTCGACCGCGTCACCCGCACCGAACTGGCGGCGCGCGGTGCCCCCGGCGAATCCACCGCGACCGTCGCCGCACGCGTCAGGGCGGCCCGGGAGCGGGCCGGCGCACGCCTGGCCGGCACGCCCTGGCGCAGCAACAGCGAGATCCCCGGACACGAACTGCGCCACCGCTGGCCGGCCGCGCCGGGGGCGATGGACGAGGCGGAGCGGAGCCTGGAACGGGGCTTCTTGACCGCCCGCGGCCTCGACCGGGTGCTCCGCGTCGCCTGGACCGTCGCCGACCTCGCCGGCCACGACCGGCCCGGCGCCACGGACGTGGCCCTGGCGCTCCAGCTGCGGACCGGCGTGCCCCGCGGCGTGCCCATGGCCATCGGGGCGCTGACGTGAACGCCGGGGACGGCGTGGACCCCGAACTGCTCGACCGCGTCCTCCTCACCCGGGTCCTCGAGCCCGGCGACGAGACCGGCGGGCGGTGGGTGCGGGAGCACGGCGTGCGGGAGGTGGCCCGGCGGCTGCGCGCGGACGGGGCGGCCCTGCCGGGCGTGAGCGCGAAGCGCTGGGCGGGGCTGCGGGCGCGGGCCGAGCGGGCCGATCCGCGCGGCGACCTGGCCGCCGCGCGTGCGGCGGACGTGCGGTTCGTGCGTCCCGGCACCGTCGAATGGCCGGGACAGCTCGACGACCTCGGGGACGCGCGGCCGCTGGGGCTGTGGGTGCGCGGACGGCCCGACCTGCGGATGTGGGCGCTGCGGTCGGTGGCCGTCGTCGGCGCCCGCGCCTGCACCGCGTACGGCACCCACATGGCGGCCACGCTCGCCGCCGGCCTCGCCGAACGAGGCTGGGTCGTGGTCTCCGGCGGCGCCTACGGAGTCGACGGCGCCGCCCACCGAGGGGCCCTCGGCGCGGGCGGCGCCACCGTCGCCGTGCTCGCCTGCGGCGTCGACCGGCCCTACCCGCGCGGACACGCCGGGCTGATCGGCCGGATCGCGGACCAGGGACTGGTGGTGGGGGAGCTGCCGCCGGGCGAGCACCCGACGCCGAGCAGATTCGTCCTGCGCAACCGGGTGATCGCCGCGCTCACCCGCGGCACCGTGGTCGTCGAGGCGGCACACCGCAGCGGCTCGCTGGTCACGGCCCGCGCGGCCCAGCGCCTGGGCCGGCACACGATGGGCGTACCCGGCCCGGCCACCAGCGGGCTCTCCGCGGGCGTGCACGAACTGCTGCGCGGGGACGCCACCCTCGTCACCGACGCCGCCGACGTCGTCGAGCTGGTCGGGGCCATGGGGGAGCTGGCCCCGGAGCGACGCGGCCCGGTGCTCCCCGCCGACCTGCTGCCCGGGCCCGCCCGCCAGGTCCTGGCCGCCCTGCCGGCGCGCCGGACGGCGGCGCCGTCCGAGATCGCGAGGGGCGCCCGGACGACGGAGGACGACGCGATCGCGAGACTGTACGAGCTTCGAGCACTCGGTTACGTCGAACGACACGACGACGGCTGGAAGTTGACACGCCAGGCAGTGATGTCCAGCCGGGCCGGCCGGCCGCCAAGTTGACCGAGCGTGTTCGGCCGTCCGAGGGAACGCCGACAACCTTGGGAATCACCGCAGTTGAGGCAGGTGAGTGATCACGCAGAGCGATCATCATGCCTCCGGTGCGGTGTCCCGCGGAACGTATCGGCGTACGATTCCCCCTCCGCTCTTCGCGCACCGCGACGCCCCAGTCACGCTACGCTCACGAGGACCCCCACACAGATCGGCAAGCGGGCCCGGGACGACAGGTCACCGAGGCACCTCACTTCACGGCAGAACGGCACAAGGCGACGAATGCCCCAGCACACCTCCGGGTCCGACCGGGCGGCGATCCCCCCAGCCGCCCGGGACGGTGGCAGCGTGCGGCCGCCCGCCCCCTCGACGCTCGACGAGCTGTGGCGGTCGTACAAGGCGACAGGGGACGAGCGGCTGCGGGAGCAGCTGATCCTGCACTACTCGCCCCTCGTGAAATACGTGGCGGGCCGGGTCAGCGTCGGGCTGCCGCCCAATGTCGAGCAGGCGGATTTCGTCTCCTCCGGAGTGTTCGGGCTGATCGACGCGATCGAGAAGTTCGACATCGACCGCGAGATCAAGTTCGAGACGTACGCGATCACGCGCATCCGGGGCGCGATGATCGACGAGCTGCGGGCGCTCGACTGGATCCCACGCTCCGTGCGGCAGAAGGCGCGGAACGTCGAGCGGGCCTACGCCACGCTGGAGGCGCGGCTGCGGCGGACCCCCACGGAGGGCGAGGTGGCCGCCGAGCTGGGCATCGCCGTCGAGGAACTCCACGCCGTCTTCAGCCAGTTGTCGCTGGCCAACGTGGTGGCACTGGAGGAGCTGCTGCACGCCGGCGGCGAGGGCGGCGGCCGGCTGAGCCTGATGGACACCCTGGAGGACACCGCCGCCGACAACCCGGTGGAGGTGGCCGAGGACCGGGAGCTGCGGCAGCTGCTGGCACGGGCCATCAACACGCTGCCCGACCGGGAGAAGACCGTGGTCACGCTGTACTACTACGAAGGGCTCACCCTCGCCGAGATCGGGAACGTGCTGGGCGTGACCGAGAGCCGGGTCAGCCAGATCCACACCAAGTCGGTGCTGCAGCTGCGGGCGAAGCTGGCCGGATTCGGACGCTGACCCGCCCTCGGGCGCGGCACGGCAGCCGGGTGAGGGGAGGGAGTGACTCCCGCCCGCGGTGGCGCGTCCGTAAAGTGGACGGCGTGCCAAGGATTCGAGCGGCCTCCGTGGTCGAGCACCGGTCGATGCAGCGTGCCGCCCTGCTGGACGCGGCACGCTCCCTGCTGTCCGAGGGCGGGACGGAGGCGCTGACCTTCCCGGCCCTCGCGGAGCGCACGGGGCTGGCCCGGTCGTCCGTGTACGAGTACTTCCGGTCGCGCGCGGCGGTCGTCGAGGAGCTGTGCGCCGTCGACTTCCCTCTCTGGGCGGCGGAGGTCGAGGCGGCGATGGCCGCGGTCGACGGGCCGGAGGCCAAGGTCGAGGCGTATGTGCGCAAGCAGCTCGACCTCGTCGGCGACCGGCGGCACCGGGCCGTGGTGGCGATCTCGGCGAGCGAACTGGACGCCGGGGCCAGGGAGAAGATCCGGGCGGCCCACGGCGGCCTGGTCGCGATGATCGTCGAGGCGCTGGGAGAGCTGGGGCACGCCCAGCCCCGGCTGGCGGCGATGCTGCTGCAAGGGATCGTCGACGCGGCGGTGCGGCGCATCGAACTGGGGGCCGCGGAGGACCCGGCGTCGGTCACGGACGCGGCGGTCTCGATGGCACTGCGGGGCGTACGGGGCTGACGAGGGCGGCGCCGGGTGGGCGCCGTCTTCGCCATCGTCGGCACGGTGTGCCCGCGTCCGTGACCCGCCGGTTCCGCCGGTTCCGCCGGTTCCGCGGAGGGGGAGGTGCCCGGCCGCCGTTGGTGCGCCGGTGTGTCTGCCGATGGCTGCGCGAGGCAGTGGTCCCCCTCCCCCCTCCCCCCTCCCCTCCCTCTCTCCCACCGCCGTGACGGCCGAAGCGCCCACCGAGGCCGGTGCCGCCCCACCACAGCCCGCGGCCCCACCACGGCCGGTGCCGCCCCACCACGGTTTCGCCCGCCCCGCCCCGGCCCGCGCTGTGGGCGGGGGCGGAAGACGGCGGCTGTCACGGCGGCAGTGGTACGCCGAGTACCGGCAGCAGACGCGTCGGGCCCGCCCGCAGCAGCCATGGCGGCAGCAGCGTCAGAGGGTTCAGATAGGTCCCGGCGGCGCGCAGACCCCAGTGCAGGCACGGCGCCGCGCAGTGGGACCCCGTCGGCTCCACCGCGCCGATCACCTCGCCCGCCGTCACCTCCTCGCCCTCGCGCACCGACGCCCGGACCGGTTCGTACGTCGTCCGCAGGGGCGGGTCGCCCGTGCCCGCGAGTTCCACCGAGACGACGCCCTTCCCGGCCACCCGGCCCGCGAAGGACACCCGTCCCGGAGCCACCGCGCGCACCGGGGCGCCCGGCGGCGCGGCGAGGTCCACGCCGCGGTGGCCGGGGGCGTACGGGCCGGGCGGAGGCGCCCAGCCCCGCAGGACCGGGGGACGGGTGCCGACCGGCCAGACGCGGCCCACGGCCGGTACTGCCGGTACCGCCGGTACCGCCGGGCCGGTGGGCCGCCCGCCGGCCGTGACCACCGCCGCCGGAACCGGAACCGGAGCGGGCACCGGGCCCGAGCCCGGACCCGGACCCGGACCCGGCAGCAGCGCCGCCAGGAGGGCCGGCCACGTCCACGGGTGCACGCATCGCCTCAGTCGCATGCGGCAACCCTGCCGCGCCGCCGCCGCTCACGGCCGGGACCTGTGGAGTACTCGCCGGTTGTGGACGGCGGCGTCACCCGGTGCCTCCCGGGTCCCGTACACTTCTGGTGGCGACCCGGGCCACCGGGTCGACTTCGCACGCCCCGGTATCGGGGCCGGCACGCGTCGGTCTCCCGGTATCAGCGCCCCTCGGTCCTACGCGGCACGGCGCACCGCGGGCGTCAGGCGCGGGAGCCGTCCGGCACCCGCGGCACAACCGAGAACTCAAGGAGAGTACGGCCATGGCCGTCGTCACGATGCGGGAGCTGCTGGAGAGCGGCGTCCACTTCGGTCACCAGACCCGCCGTTGGAACCCGAAGATGAAGCGCTTCATCTTCACCGAGCGCAACGGCATCTACATCATCGACCTGCTCCAGTCGCTGTCGTACATCGACCGCGCCTACGAGTTCGTCAAGGAGACCGTCGCCCACGGCGGCACGGTCATGTTCGTCGGCACGAAGAAGCAGGCGCAGGAGGCCATCGCCGAGCAGGCCACCCGCGTCGGCATGCCCTACGTCAACCAGCGCTGGCTGGGCGGCATGCTCACCAACTTCTCGACCGTCTACAAGCGTCTGCAGCGCCTGAAGGAGCTGGAGCAGATCGACTTCGAGGACGTCGCGTCCTCCGGTCTGACCAAGAAGGAGCTCCTGGTCCTCTCGCGCGAGAAGGCCAAGCTGGAGAAGACCCTCGGCGGTATCCGCGAGATGCAGAAGGTGCCCAGCGCCGTCTGGATCGTGGACACCAAGAAGGAGCACATCGCCGTCGGCGAGGCCCGGAAGCTGAACATCCCGGTCGTCGCGATCCTCGACACCAACTGCGACCCCGACGAGGTCGACTACAAGATCCCGGGCAACGACGACGCGATCCGCTCCGTCACCCTGCTCACCCGCGTGATCGCCGACGCCGTCGCCGAGGGCCTGATGGCCCGCTCCGGCGTCGCCGAGGCCGGCAAGGGTGACAAGGCCGCGGGCGAGCCGCTCGCCGAGTGGGAGCGCGACCTGCTCGAGGGTGAGAAGAAGGACGCCGAGGCCGAGAAGCCGGCCGAGGCCGCTCCCGCCGAGGCCCCGGCTGCCGAGGCTCCGGCCGCCGAGGCCGAGCAGGCCTGACCGACCCGTCAGCGTCAGTGGTGACGGCGGGAGCGGTGACATGATCCTCCCTCGCCCCTGGGGCGGGGGAGGTGCCCTCACCGCTCCCGCCGTTCACCCGTAGGTCAGCGGAAGGACAGCGTGGTCCGGCTCCATGGACCGCGCATCCCGCAGATCTTCGATCTTCCAGACTTCGAGAAAGATTCACAGACTCATGGCGAACTACACCGCCGCCGACGTCAAGAAGCTTCGTGAGCTCACCGGCGCCGGCATGATGGACTGCAAGAAGGCGCTGGACGAGGCCGAGGGCAACGTCGAGAAGGCCGTCGAGGCGCTCCGCATCAAGGGCCAGAAGGGCGTCGCCAAGCGCGAGGGCCGTTCCGCCGAGAACGGTGCCGTCGTCTCGATCATCGCCGACGACAACTCCTCCGGTGTCCTCGTCGAGCTGAAGTGCGAGACGGACTTCGTCGCCAAGGGTGACAAGTTCCAGGCCGTGGCCCAGGCCATCGCCGAGCACGTCGCCAAGACCTCCCCGGCCGACATCGAGGCGCTGCTCGGCTCCGAGATCGAGCCCGGCAAGACCGTCCAGGCGTTCGTGGACGAGGCCAACGCCAACCTCGGCGAGAAGATCGTCCTGGACCGCTTCGCGCAGTTCGCCGACGGTTTCGTCCTCGCCTACATGCACCGCACGATGCCCGACCTGCCCCCGCAGATCGGTGTCCTCGTCGAGCTGGATAAGCCGAACGCCGAGGTCGCCAAGGGCGTCGCCCAGCACATCGCCGCCTTCGCGCCGAAGTACCTCTCCAAGGAGGACGTCCCGGCCGAGGTCGTCGAGGCCGAGCGCCGCATCGCCGAGGAGACCACCCGCGCCGAGGGCAAGCCCGAGGCCGCCCTGCCGAAGATCGTCGAGGGTCGCCTCAACGGCTTCTTCAAGGACGCCACGCTGCTCGGCCAGCCGTACGCGCTGGACAACAAGAAGTCCGTCCAGAAGGTCCTGGACGAGGCCGGTGTCACCCTGAAGCGCTTCGCGCGCATCAAGGTCGGCATCTGAGTCCGCACCGCGACGGACACGCGACCCCGGTAGGGTCGACAGCAGTCGTCTGCGCGTTCGCGTAGGCCGATCCGCACACGCGGGCGGCGGACGACAGCAGATCTGACGAGGAGGCCATTGCCGCGCATGGGATGCGAACCACCCACCGGCAATGGCCTTCTTCGCATGTGCAACACGTAACAGAGGCGGGATCTCCATGACCACCAAGGCCGACAAGAGCGACGACGGCAAAGTACGCGGCCGGTTTCTGCTGAAGCTGTCCGGAGAGGCCTTCTCCGGCGGCGGCGGCCTGGGCGTCGACCCCGACGTGGTGCACGCCATCGCCCGCGAGATCGCGGCCGTCGTCCGGGACGGCGCGCAGATCGCGATCGTCATCGGCGGCGGCAACTTCTTCCGCGGCGCGGAGCTCCAGGTACGTGGCATGGACCGCGCCCGCTCCGACTACATGGGCATGCTCGGCACCGTCATGAACTGCCTCGCCCTCCAGGACTTCCTGGAGAAGGAAGGCGTCGACTGCCGCGTGCAGACCGCCATCACCATGGGCCAGGTCGCCGAGCCGTACATCCCGCTGCGCGCCGTGCGCCACCTGGAGAAGGGCCGCGTCGTCATCTTCGGTGCGGGCATGGGCATGCCGTACTTCTCCACCGACACCACCGCCGCCCAGCGCGCCCTGGAGATCGACGCCGAGGCACTGCTGATGGGCAAGAACGGCGTCGACGGGGTCTACGACTCCGACCCGAAGACCAACCCCGGCGCGGTCAAGTTCGACGCGCTCGGCTACGGCGAGGTCATCACCCGCGACCTGAAGGTCGCCGACGCCACCGCCATCACCCTCTGCCGCGACAACAGGCTCCCGATCGTGGTCTTCGAGCTCTTGAAGGAGGGCAATATCGCCCGCGCCGTCAAGGGTGAGAAGATCGGCACGCTGGTGGGCGACGAGGGCAGCCGGGACTGACCCCGGACCCGCCCCGGCCGGGGCCGCGCCTGTCCGCACCACCTGTACGAGGGACGGACGGGACGGAGCCGGGCCGGGGGATGGACAATGTCCTGCCGGTCGGGAACCGTGCAGGAAGAAGACGCGACGCAGCCGGCCGCCGCCCCCGCAAGGAACCGCAGCCGGGCCTACTCAAGACACGCAGGAGCAAGTGGTGATCGAAGAGACCCTCCTCGAGGCCGAGGAGAAGATGGAGAAGGCCGTCGTGGTCGCCAAGGAGGACTTCGCCGCGATCCGCACGGGCCGTGCGCACCCGGCGATGTTCAACAAGATCGTGGCCGACTACTACGGCGCGCCGACGCCGATCAACCAGCTGGCCTCGTTCTCCGTGCCCGAGCCGCGCATGGCCGTGGTGACGCCGTTCGACAAGAGCGCCCTGCGCAACATCGAGCAGGCGATCCGCGACTCCGACCTGGGCGTCAACCCGAGCAACGACGGCAACATCATCCGCGTGGTGTTCCCCGAGCTGACCGAGGAGCGCCGCCGCGAGTACATCAAGGTCGCCAAGAGCAAGGGCGAGGACGCCAAGGTCTCGATCCGCTCCGTGCGCCGCAAGGCCAAGGACGCCATCGACAAGCTGGTCAAGGACGGCGAGGTCGGCGAGGACGAGGGCCGCCGTGCGGAGAAGGAGCTCGACGACACCACCGCCAAGTACGTCGCCCAGGTGGACGAGCTCCTGAAGCACAAGGAAGCGGAGCTGCTCGAGGTCTGATGAACGACTCTTCCTGGGGGGCGCCGCCGCAAGCCGGGTACTGGGGGCCCACCGACCGGGGGCATGCCCAGGGGGCAGCCCCGGCGGGTCCCGCGTACGATGCGCACCAAGCGCAGCAGACTCGCCCCATGCCCATCGTGCCCGACGTACCCGAACACGGCGGAGACCAGGATGACGACCGGGGGGCCGCTCGGCTGAGCGGCCCCTTGTTCCGCGACGAGACGCCGCAGCCGCAGCCGGGACCGTACGGAACGCCGCAGCCGGGACCGTACGGGCCGCCGCGGACGGACCTGTACGACACGCCGCAGCCGCGGCCTCACGACACGCCGCAGGCACCGCCCTCGGGGGCCGTGCCGCAGAATCCGGAGCCCATGCCCGACGCCCCGCAGCCGGCACCCGCGCCGCAGAAGAAGAGCGCGGGGCGCGACCTGGGTGCCGCGATAGGGGTCGGGGTCGGGCTCGGAGCGGTGATCGTCGCGTCGCTGTTCATCGTCAAGGCCGTCTTCGTCGGCGTGATCGCCGTCGCCGTCGTGGTCGGCCTGTGGGAGCTGACCAAGCGGCTGGACGAGCGCAAGGGCATCAAGGCGCCCCTCGTCCCGCTCGCCGTCGGCGGTGCGGCCATGGTCGTCGCCGGTTACGTGCGCGGCCCCGAGGCCGCCTGGGTGGCGATGGCGCTGACCGCGCTGGCGGTGCTGGTCTGGCGCATGACGGAACCGCCCGAGAACTACCTGAAGGACGTCACGGCGGGCGTCTTCGCCGCCTTCTACGTGCCGTTCCTGGCCACGTTCGTCGCCCTGATGCTGACGGCGGACGACGGCCCCTTCCGCGTCCTGACGTTCCTGCTGCTGACGGTCGTCAGCGACACCGGCGCCTACGCCGTCGGCTGGCGCTTCGGCCGCAAGAAGCTCGCGCCCCGCATCAGCCCCGGCAAGACCCGCGAGGGCCTGCTCGGGGCCGTCGCGTTCGCGATGGCCGCGGGCGCGCTGTGCATGCAGTTCCTCATCGACGACGGCTCCTGGTGGCAGGGCCTGCTGCTCGGCCTCGCGGTCGCGGCCAGCGCCACGCTCGGCGACCTCGGAGAGTCGATGATCAAGCGGGACCTGGGCATCAAGGACATGGGGTCGCTGCTGCCGGGCCACGGCGGCATCATGGACCGCCTGGACTCGCTGCTGCCGACGGCTCCGGTGGTGTGGCTGCTGCTGGTGGCCTTCGTGGGGGCCGGCTGACCTGCGGATTCCTCGGTGCGGGGCCCGTCGTCCACAGGGCGGCGGGCCCCGCTTCGTATGTCTGCGACACTGGTAGAGCCATGCCTAAGCCCGGAGAACTCACTTTCGTCGCCCCGCGCGGAGCCAAGAAGCCGCCGCGGCACCTTGCCGACCTCACGCCCGCCGAGCGCAAGGAGGCCGTCGCCGCGATCGGCGAGAAGCCGTTTCGCGCCAAGCAGCTCTCGCAGCACTACTTCGCGCGGTACGCGCACGACCCGGAGCAGTGGACCGACATCCCGGCCGGCTCCCGCGGCAAGCTCCAGGAGGCGCTGCTGCCGGAGCTGATGACCGTGGTGCGGCACCTGTCGACCGACCAGGGCACCACGCGCAAGACGCTGTGGCGCCTGTTCGACGGGACGCTCGTGGAGTCCGTCCTCATGCGGTACCCGGACCGGGTGACCATGTGCATCAGCTCGCAGGCCGGGTGCGGCATGAACTGCCCGTTCTGCGCCACCGGGCAGGCCGGCCTGGACCGGAACCTGTCCACCGCGGAGATCGTGCACCAGATCGTGGACGGCATGCGGGCCCTCAGGGACGGCGAGGTGCCGGGCGGTCCGGCCCGGCTGTCCAACATCGTCTTCATGGGCATGGGCGAGCCGCTCGCCAACTACAACCGGGTCGTCGGGGCCATCCGCCGGCTCACCGACCCCGAGCCGGACGGGCTCGGGCTGTCGCAGCGCGGGATCACCGTCTCGACGGTGGGCCTGGTCCCGGCCATCCACCGCTTCGCCGACGAAGGCTTCAAGTGCCGCCTGGCGATCTCGCTGCACGCGCCCGACGACGAGCTGCGCGACACCCTCGTCCCCGTGAACACGCGGTGGAAGGTGCGCGAGGTGCTGGACGCCGGGTTCGAGTACGCCGCGAAGTCCGGGCGGCGGCTGTCCATCGAGTACGCGCTGATCCGGGACATCAACGACCAGGCGTGGCGCGGCGACCGGCTCGGGCGGCTGCTCAAGGGCAGGCCCGTGCACGTCAACCTCATCCCGCTCAACCCGACGCCGGGCTCGAAGTGGACCGCCTCGCGGCCCGAGGACGAGAAGGCGTTCGTGGAGGCGATCGCCGCCCACGGTGTGCCGGTGACCATCCGGGACACCCGTGGACAGGAGATCGACGGGGCGTGCGGACAGCTCGCCGCGAGCGAACGGTAATCTGACCGTCGTAAGAACAACTTCACACTCGTCCGTAAGAACATCTGCATATTCCGACAGGGGAGCGCCACAGCGCTGAGAGTGCGGCACCGGCCGCAGACCCTCCGAACCTGGCCCAGGTCATTCTGGGTAGGGAGATCGGTCACCACTCGAGCTGTTGCGCCCCGCCCGGGACACCCTCCGAGGGTCCCGGGCGGGGCCGCGTCTCTTCCTGGTCACCCAGGAGGACATCAGTGAGCATCACCAAGAAGGCCACCGTGCTGGCCGTCGGGCTCGGCCTGGTCACGCTGTCCGCGTGCGGGTCGTCCGGCGGCGGCGACGAGGCGTCCGGCGGCTCCAGGACCGTGACCCTGGTCAGCCACGACTCGTGGGCCGCGTCGAAGGACGTCATCGCCGCCTTCGAGAAGAGCTCCGGCTACAAAGTAAGGGTCCTGGAGGACGGCGACGCCGGGCAGGCCGTCAACAAGGCGATCCTGACCAAGGACAACCCGCAGGGCGACGTCTTCTTCGGCGTCGACAACACCCTGCTGTCGCGCGCGCTCGACAACGGGCTGTTCCAGCCGTACGAGCCGAAGGACGCGGACCGGGTGAAGCCGGAGTACCGGGCCGACCAGGACAAGCACCGGGTCACGGCCGTCGACACCGGCGACATCTGCGTCAACTACGACAAGAAGTGGTTCGACGAGCACGAGCTGACCCCGCCCGCCTCCTTCGACGACCTGGCCGAGCCGCGGTACAAGAACCTCCTGGTCACCGAGAACGCCGCCACCTCCTCGCCCGGCCTCGGCTTCCTCCTCGGCACCGCCGCCCGCTACGGGGACGACGGCTGGCAGGACTACTGGAAGAAGCTGAAGGCCAACGGCGTGAAGGTCGTCGGCGGCTGGGAGGAGGCCTACAACGAGGAGTTCTCCGGTTCCGCCGGCGGCAGGAAGGCCAAGGCCGACCGGCCGCTGGTCGTGTCGTACGCCTCCTCGCCGCCCGCCGAGGTGATCTACGCCGACCCCCGGCCGGACACCGCCCCCACGGGCATCGTCCCCGGCACCTGCTTCCGCCAGGTGGAGTACGCGGGGCTGCTGAGCGGCGCGAAGAACCCCGAGGGCGGCAAGGCGCTCCTGGACTTCCTGATCGGCAAGCGGTTCCAGGAGGACATGCCGCTGAACATGTTCGTCCACCCGGTGCGGGACGACGCGAAGGTGCCGGAGGAGTTCACGAAGTACGGGCCGCAGGCCGAGGACCCGCAGACCCTGGACCCGGACGAGATCGCCGAACACCGCGACGAGTGGGTCAAGACGTGGACCTCGCTCGTACTGAAGTGACCGAAGGAGCCGGACGCCGCCGGCGCGGGGGGAGCGCGGCGCGGCTCGGGCTCATGGCCGTGCCCGTCGCGTTCTTCGCCGTCTTCTTCGCCTACCCGGTCGTCGCGATCGTCGGGCGCGGGCTGAAGGACGGCGACGGCTGGCACCTCGGGCGGATCGGACAGGTGCTGGCGGACTCCGGCGTCCGGCACGTGCTGTGGTTCACCACCTGGCAGGCCCTGGCCTCCACCGCGCTGACGCTGCTGATCGCGCTGCCCGGCGCGTACGTCTTCGCCCGCCTGGACTTCCCCGGCAAGCAGGTGCTGCGGGCCGTGGTGACCGTCCCGTTCGTGCTGCCGACGGTCGTCGTCGGGACCGCCTTCCTCGCGCTGGCCGGACGGGGCGGGCTGCTGGACGAGCTGTGGGGCGTCCGGCTGGACACCACCGTGTGGGCGATCCTGCTCGCGCACGTCTTCTTCAACTACGCCGTCGTCGTCCGCACCGTCGGCGGACTGTGGGCGCAGCTCGACCCGCGGCAGGAGGAGGCCGCGCGGATGCTGGGCGCCTCGCGACCGGCCGCCTGGCGGACGGTCACCCTCCCGGCGCTGGCCCCCGCCGTGGCCGCCGCCGCGCTGATGGTGTTCCTGTTCACCTTCACCTCCTTCGGCATCGTCCAGATCCTCGGCGGGCCCGCCTTCGCCACCCTGGAGGTGGAGATCTACCGGCAGACCGCGGACGTCTTCGACCTGTCCACGGCCGCCGTGCTGACCATGATCCAGTTCGTCGCGGTCGGCGCGATCCTCGCCGTCCACGCCTGGTCCGTACGGCGGCGGGAGACCGCGCTGCGGCTGGTGGACGCCTCCCTGACGGCGCGCCGGCCGCGCGGGGCGGGACAGTGGGCGCTGCTGGCCGGTGTCCTCGCGACCGTCGCCGTGCTGCTGGTGCTGCCGCTCGCCGTGCTGGTCGAGCGGTCGCTGGACGCGCCCGGCTTCGGCTACTACCGGGCGCTGACCAGCGCGGACGGCGGCACCTTCCTGGTCCCGCCGATCGAGGCGATCGGCGCCTCCCTCCAGTACGCCGTCGCCGCCACCGCCCTCGCCGTGGTGATCGGCGGCCTCGCCGCGACCGCGCTCACCCGGCGGGACGCGGGCCGCCTGGTGCGCGGGTTCGACGCGCTGCTGATGCTGCCGCTCGGGGTGTCCGCGGTGACCGTCGGCTTCGGGTTCCTGATCGCGCTGGACGAACCCCCGCTGGACCTCAGGAGCTCGTGGATCCTGGTGCCGCTCGCGCAGGCGCTGGTCGGCGTCCCCTTCGTCGTACGGACCATGCTGCCGGTGCTGCGGGCGGTGGACGCCCGGCTGCGGGAGGCCGCCGCGGTGCTGGGCGCGTCGCCGTGGCGGGTGTGGCGGGAGGTCGACCTGCCGCTGGTGCGGCGGGCGCTGCTGGTCGCGGCCGGGTTCGCGTTCGCGGTGTCGCTGGGCGAGTTCGGGGCGACCGTGTTCATCGCGCGGCCCGACAACCCGACGCTGCCGGTCGCGGTGGCGCGGCTGCTGGGACGGCCGGGCGAGACGAACTACGGGCAGGCGATGGCCCTGTCGACGATTCTGATGGTGGTGTGCGCGGTGGCGCTGCTGGTGCTGGAGCGGCTGCGGACCGACCGGACCGGGGAGTTCTAGGGATGCTGCTCAGCCTTCGGGGCGCGACCGTCCGCTTCGGCGGACGGACCGTGCTGGACGCCGTCGACCTCGATGTCGCCGAACACGAGACGGTGTGCGTGCTCGGGCCGAGCGGCAGCGGCAAGTCGACGCTGCTGCGGGCCGTCGCCGGACTCCAGCCCCTGGACGGCGGGGCGGTGCTGCTCGGCGGGCGGGACCAGGCGGGCGTGCCCGCGCACCGGCGCGAGGTGGGACTGATGTTCCAGGACCACCAGCTCTTCCCGCAGCGGGACGTGGGCGGCAACGTCGCCTTCGGGCTGCGCATGCACGGCGTGCCGCGCGCCGAACGGCACGAGCGGGTACGGGAGTTGCTGGAGCTGGTCGGACTGCCGGGAGCCGCGCGCCGGGCGGTGGCCGCGCTGTCGGGCGGGGAGCAGCAGCGGGTGGCCCTCGCCCGCGCGCTGGCGCCCCGGCCGCGGCTGCTGATGCTGGACGAGCCGCTCGGGCAGCTCGACCGCTCCCTGCGGGAGCGGCTCGTCGTCGAACTGCGGGAACTGTTCGGCCGGCTGGGCACCACGGTGCTCGCGGTGACGCACGACCAGGGCGAGGCGTTCGCGCTCGCCGACCGGGTCGTGGTGATGCGGGACGGGCGGATCGCCCAGTCCGGGACGCCGCTCGACGTGTGGCAGCGGCCCGCGGACGCGTTCGTGGCCCGCTTCCTCGGCTTCGAGAACGTCGTCGGGGCGACCGTCGCCGGGCAGGCCGCGGACACGGCCTGGGGCAAGGTGCCGGTGCCGGAGGACGCCCCGCAGGGGGAGCGCACGCTGCTCGTACGGCCGGCCGGCGTGCGCCTGGTGCCCGCCGGGGAAGGGCTGCGCTGCACGGTCGCCGCCCGCACGTTCAAGGGCACCCATGTCGCCGTACACCTCCAGCCGCAGGACGCGCCGCGCCTGGAGGCGGCGTGCGCGCTGCGGACGGCGCCGGAGGTCGGGGACGAGGTCGGGGTGGAGTTCGACCCGGCCGACATCGTGGTGCTCGGCTGACCGGACCGTCGTAGGGTGCGGGGCATGACACTCCTCGCACACGACCGGTACTGCGACGAAATCGCCCACCAGGTACGGCAGTTCAGGGACGTGATCACCTCCGGAGCCGATCTGTCCGCGACCGTGCCGACCTGCCCGGACTGGACCCTGGAAGAGCTGGTACGGCATGTCGGCGGCGCCCTGCGCTGGGTGGAGCTGCTGGTGCGCACCCGGGCGCAGGAGGGCGTCCCCGTCGAGGAGGTGCCCGGGGGCGGCGGGCCGCAGGCCCGGGGGGACGCCGCCGCGCTGGACGCGTGGCTGGCCGAGTCCGGCGAGGCGGTCGTCGCCGCGCTGCGCCAGGCCGGGCCGGACGCGA
Source organism: Streptomyces sp. NPDC006134 (assembly GCF_040628835.1). Lineage (NCBI taxonomy): Bacteria > Bacillati > Actinomycetota > Actinomycetes > Kitasatosporales > Streptomycetaceae > Streptomyces > Streptomyces sp. NPDC006134. Next base: position 168,510 of record NZ_JBEXTV010000009.1, read on the forward strand.
AGGTGTGGTCGTGGGCCGGGATTCCCACCGCGGGGTTCTGGGCCCGCCGGGTGACCCACGAACTCGTCGTCCACCGGGCGGACGCCGCGCTGGCGGCCGGTCTTCCCGTGGCCGGTCTTCCCGGGGAAGGGCGCCCCGGGGAGGCGCTTCCTGAGGCGGGCCGTCCCTTCGAGGTCGGGCCCGAGGTGGCCGCCGACGCGCTCGACGAGTGGCTGGAGATCGTGCGGTTCGTGCAGCGGGTCCAGCCGGACGGCCCGGCGCGGGAGCTGCGCGGAACGGGGCGCAGCCTCCACCTCCACGCCACCGACACCGCTCCCGGGCTGAACGCCGAGTGGCTGATCGAGCTGACCGGGGACGGCGTCGACTGGCGCCGCGGCCACGAGAAGGCGACCGTCGCGCTCCGCGGGCCGCTCACCACCCTCCTGCTCGCCTTCTACCGCCGGCTGCCCCTGGACACGCCGGGGCTGGAGGTGCTCGGCGAGCGGGAGCTGCTGGACTTCTGGCTGGAGCGGGCCAGCTTCGGATGAGGGGCCGGCCCGCCCCCGGACCGGGGGCGGGCCGGCAGGCCGGCGCGGGGGGGGAGAAAGGAAGAGCGTCGGGGAGGGGAATA